>WRFY01000001.1 GCA_009783445.1 Candidatus Azobacteroides sp.
AATATTTACTGATAAGTTTTAATATTTATATTTATTCATTTGATTATAAGTATTTTAAATTTATAAATGTGTATTTATTTGAGACGCTTAGTATAGTGTGAGGTGATTTTGATCCAATAGGAGGTGAACTTTGCTTGTTTTATAGAATAAACCGACTGTATTGCTTCGGTTTTATCCCGATAGGTTATTGAAAGACTTTTGGAATAAGGAATATGTATATCCAATTTTTTTGCAAAACAAGAAAAAGTATTACATTTGTACTAATGATTATATGAAAACGCAAATAAATTATGCTTAAATCAGAAGGAATAAAAAAATTGTTTGCACAATTTGAGTCCGCCTCAATCGAAGTTGAAGGCGTTGAATGTTGGAGTGCAAGGGAATTGCAAAAATTGTTAGGTTACACGCAGTGGCGCAATTTTGAGAATGCCATTGACAAAGCCAAAGAGGCTTGTAAAAATGCAGGAGAAAATATTGACTACCATTTTGCTGACGTCAGCAAGATGGTTGAGATAGGTTAAGGCGCTGAAAAAGAGATAGATGACATTCTCTTAACACGCTATGCCTGCTACTTGATTGCACAAAACGGCGACAGTCGGAAAGAGCAAATTGCGTTTGCACAGAATTATTTTGCCGTACAAACGCGTCGTGCCGAAATTATCGAACAACGTATTTTGGAAACCGAACGAGTAGAGGCTCGTGCAAAACTGCGCGAAACCGAAAAACAACTTTCGGGCGTACTATACGAAAGAGGCGTTGATGATAAAGGTTTTGCAATCATTCGTTCCAAAGGCGATAAAGCGCTTTTCCGGCTTGATACCGCTCAATTAAAACATAAAATGGGAATTCCTCAAAGTCGCCCTGTTGCAGATTTTCTGCCGACAGTCACCATTAAAGCAAAAGATTTTGCCGCTGCAATGACCGTCGAAAATGTACAGATAAAAGACCTTCATGGCGTTCCTGCGATTGAAAAAGAACATGTTGATAACAATCTTGGAGTGCGCAAAATTATGGTTGAACGCGGTTTAGTCCCCGAAAACCTGCCGCCTGCCGAAGATGTGCAAAAAGTAGAACGCCGATTGAAAACCGAAAAAAAGAAAGTGATGAAAAATGGAAAAGAATACTGAAAAATTCAAGAAATTAGGGGAGTTGACAGGGGATAAATCCACATTGTTTATAACATTGTGCGCCAAAGCCAAAGATTACCGCTCCGACCGTTCGATACTGCATGATGAAAAGGCGGCAGAAATCGTTGACAGAATAAACGCCGACCTTTCCTTGTTTCAAGGGAAAGCTGATGTGGCTACAGTTATCCGAACTAAACATTACGACGACTGGACAAAAGAATTTATCCAAAAACATGAAAATCCGCTGATTGTGCAACTGGGTTGCGGTTTGGACAGCCGATACGAACGTATCAATCCACCCTCGTCCGTAATTTGGGTTGACATAGATTTCCCTGATGTAATCAGTTATAGAAAAAGATTTTATACGGAAAAACAGGGTGAATATCACATGTATGGCAAATCTATAACCAATTCCCGGTGGTTTCCGGAAATTCCTTTTGAACGCCCGACTTTGATAATTGCAGAAGGCGTTTTCGAATATCTCGACAAAGAACAAGTCCAACGGCTGCTTCACCAACTGACAGATTATTTACATAAAGGAGAATTGATTTTTGATGTAATCAGTCCATTCGCTATGAAAATAAGCAGTAAAAACTTGAATAAAAACATGGGGGCAGCTCATAAATGGGCGGTAAACAGCTTGAAGGAGGTTGATGCAATGAACCCTGATTTGGAGAGGACTTTCAGCATGTCGCTTTTTCAATCTCCCTATTTCAACCGCTTGGGATTTTCGAAAAGATTGATATTCACAACCCTGTCTTTGCTCCCTCCCATTAAAAATATGATGCGGTTGTTAAAATACGAATTTAATGATGAGACGGCTTAGTTTAGATTAAATATTTTAAATTTCAAGACCTGCTATATTGTTTCGGTTTTATCCCGATATGTTCTTGAAAAACTCTTGAAAAATGGCTCAGGTTGGTAAATCCCAATTGATAACCCGCATCCGAAACCGACAACTTTTCCTCTTTCAACAAACGAGCGGCTTCTTTCATCCTAAATTCTTGATAATAACTGAAAATACTGTTGCCGAAAATTTGCTTGAATAAACGTTTCAGTTTGGACGGACTCATGTGGGCGCGAACGGCCCATTCTTTAATAATCGGCGGAGTTTCCAAATGTTCAAGTATTTGTTCTTTTATTTTGTAAAGGGTTTGCATATCTTGAGTGTTTAAAGGATACAGACGCTTTTCATCCCGCTTTTCCAATTCCATTAACAGTCTGCAAACCAGTTCTTCCGATTTTATTCGGAGAAAAAACAACTCAAAAGTTTCACCCACCGATTCGGTCACAATTTCGTCTATGATTTTTCGGAAAGAAGGATAAATCATTTGTTCGAACAGCAAAGGCTGCGTATTTTGTAACAGGCTTTGCAAAATCGGCGATTTTTCCGATAAATCGAACAGTTCGTTCAAATAATCGGCATCTACTTCTATATTAATGGTTGCAGTATTTGTATGGATTGAAATAGCCTCGTCGGTATTTACGCGACTGGTCG
>WRFY01000002.1 GCA_009783445.1 Candidatus Azobacteroides sp.
CAGTTTGAAATTTACCTTGTTATTGTTTAACACCACTAAATTAAGTGATTTTTTTCAAACTGCAAAGCGTTGTATATAATTTATTTACAACGCTTTGATTTTTTTATGCCTTTTTATTTGCGGATTTAAGGGGATACAAAAAAAGCCGGATTTCTCCGGCTTTGAAAGGATAAAAGAATCATTTTTTTAAGCGTTATTTCTGATGTTGTAAAATTTCGAGCAAAAAAGAAAACCCCGCACGGCTCCTGATGCGGGGTTGGGTGTAATAATTAAAACAATGAAGTTTCAGAGCCTTTTTAGACTTCGAGATTATCGGCAGCTTTACGTATTCTTTCCGATAAATCGTAAAGCGCATTTTTAAGCTGTAATCTTTCGGAACAGGTAAAATCTCCTTCGCCTCCATTTCCGTCTATTCCATTCATTTTGTTGTATAGCCAAGATGCGGATTTGTTAAAATACCTTCTGGCTATTTTAGACCATGTTATATCCACTCTAATGTCTTGCAACAGCGCGCTTACGCTTGTTTTTTTTAATGTTAGTAGGTTCATATATATTTTTTTACCCCCGCCGCAGCAGGGGATTGTTTTTAGTTTTTAATTTCATCTATCAATGTATCGAAAAGGTCTCTTGCATACATTTCTAATTGATAGGAGTAATTGTGCTTTGAGTCATTTAGATTTTTCAGCACCTCGTTTAATTCTTCCAATTTTTCTTCTAATTCTTGTTTGTTCATTTGATTTATTGTTTTAATTATTACCGTACAAAAATACTATGAAATTTCATAGTATCCAAATTCTTAGCTAATTATTTTTACTCTGGATAAAAGATTTAACATCTCAGGAAAATTTATTCCTGTTCCTGCGTTTTTTGAAGATTGTTTTGAGTATCCGCCGTGGCAGTTTGAGCCGGACGATCCGCCGGCGTTGTATCTTGAAGCTTGGCCGGAATATCGATCCAGAATCCGAGCCGGATGCCCTGTTTTTGCTTCCGGGAAATTGAGGTGAATAGCGCGGTTGATTTCTTTGAGTACGAAATATTCATCCAGCGTGAGCGATGCCACGTATATCAGGTATTGTAATAGACGTTGCTGCCGGATTTGCTGATAATGCCGTCCTTTTCGACGTTGGTGATGGAAGAAGCGATCCCTTTTCCGGCCAGAATCACTTCATCGGAACGCCGGTCGAGACTGATGACCGATTCGAAATATTCCTTGAATTTTCCCGGAAACTCGACAAACTCCCATCCGTCATTTTCTCCCCAGCGGGTAGATGCCCACATTTTTTCCCTGATTTTTTCCTTCTCCGGTCATCATCGAAGTAATGTTTTTCAATTCGTTGGAGATTAATTGGTCAACCATCGTTTCGTAGAACTGCATCGGTTTCCCGCGATCGTCCGTCAGTTTGATTCCTTTGTATTCCGCCTGAATCGGAGCGTCGCCCGTAAGGTTTTCAAGACAAATCGTTTGAAGGATTTCTTTTTGTTTATTGTACCAGCTTCCGAAAATGATCACATGAATATGTGCATTGAGCGCATTTTTTAAATAACTGTTCAGGTATTTCGGGGATAAATTGGAAGCCTTGATCCATTCGTACAAACCCTTAAACCAGTTATTAAACGCATAGATGGGTTTGGTAAATGTTTTATCGGAGTTGAAAGCGACGCTGGCAGAATATCTGAACGGCTCTGCCGGATTGAAGCGGTCATACACTTCATAGTTGTAGCGGTTGGGGTTCATCCAGTCTCCGACGATCACGAAATTCCAATCTTTATTCGCAATCCGGTTGACAGTCGAATCCAATTTGGTTGCCAACCGCGCCGTGTCGCTGCCTATATAAGTCAATGCCTGTACAGGCTGTATCTTATTCACGCCGCCAACCAGTTTCCGCGAGCGTGAAAAGTTATAACGAGTAATGCATGTATTTACGAAATAATAGTCGGTTATCTCATTTTGGAGATAATCCCAATAAGGATCAAATCCATTTTTCTCCCAGTATTCGAGCCAGTCCTGAATCTCCGGAACTTCGACTGGAATCCGTATCCGGCGCTGTTTTTCGCCTTCGCCCTGGATGATTTCATACAACCGCGGGCTTTTTCCGAATAGGAATTTGACCTGTTTTTGGATCAATTCCGGCAGCAGCTTATTTTCGGAAGTAGTGGAAAAAACATGCTGGGGATACAGGTTATGCCCTTCTCCCCAGAGCGGAACCGTGAAATCGTCCAGACGCATCGTCGCTTGATCTGTAATATACTTGGAATAGAGGCTTTGAAATTTCTTCTCGCGAATTTCTTCGCGTTCGGAAATGCCCTGATCTCAAAGGTCAGTATATCGCTTCCGGGAGTGCCTACGAATCCGCGTCCGTCTTTTATTTCGAATTCAGTCATCAAACCAATCTATTTTTAACAATTTATAATCGGGAGGAAAAGCGATGTAACGCATCAGGCGTTTGAAGCACATTTTCGGCTCGCCGGTATCCGTATCCTCGTAGGTGAAATACAGGTCGCCGTCCAATTGGAAAGTATCTTCCTTCAGCGCCGGACGCACGCGGCAGCGTTCGGCCTTCACCGTCTCCCCGCATTTTTTAGTCTTGAAATTGCAGGTCAGATGAATCAAGGCAAACCCTGCTCCATGAACGTATTTCAAGTTGCGTGCCCTGCGGATCGCTTCAGAACCGGATATCATTGCTTGATTTTTCATGATGCAAAAAAAGCCGGATTTCTCCGGCTTTGAAAGGACATTAGAGTTTATGTAAATTAGTTTTTGTAATGCCATGGATTGATTTTAATTTTAAAGTTATGTATAGCTGCGCAAGTTCTAAAGATTCGATACACGAAG
>WRFY01000003.1 GCA_009783445.1 Candidatus Azobacteroides sp.
AGGATTTAACGATTTTAAGGCATTTATATCGGACGACAGTTTGTCTATACCTCTTCAATGGTAGAATAATTTCGATGAAACGCAAGCCTCATTTCAAGGGAAAGGAAAGGTAGAAGATGATTCTCTTTTTCTGTCTTACAAAGCAGGTGGAACATTCGGAGTCTTTGAGTGTGAATGTAAGGGAAAAAGGGTAAGTTTGGCAAGTATTTTATATCCATTGCCTACTGATGAAAACAAAGTTTATTTTGATGGTACGAATAAAATAATTGTATTCGATAAAACTTTGCAAAATCAATCTTTAACATTTGAATTAGTGGATATGCAGAGAAGAGTAGTACTGAGAACGATAGGATTAGGTAACAAAAATTCTATTAGTATAGCCAACTTGTTGAATGGAATATATTTATATCATTTGACAAAAAATGGAATGGTTATTTGCACAGGCAAAATATTAAAAAATAACTAATTGTAAAAGTGAGTGAATTAACTGATTAACAGAACGAAGAATGAGAGATAACACAAAGCGAAAAATGAATGCAGAGGCCATTTCAAAAACGAAGCGAATCCAAAAAACTATGCGAGGAGGGAAAAACTCAATAAAGTCTATCAAAGGAGCGGACATAAAACTTTTTCAATTGTGTTTAGTTGTAGCTCTTTTGTTCGCAACCGTTGGTTGCGATAAATCGGAAATTCCGCCAAAGTATTACACTCTAAATTTTGCGGGCGAAGAGATTGATATTGAGCCGCAGTCTATTGCATACGGAAACTACGCCGCAGCGCCTGAAAATCCCGAAAGAGAGGGTTACTATTTTGGCGGTTGCTTTACCGACAATGGCACATTTGCTAAGGAATGGAATTTTAAAACGGATGTCGTAACGCATGACACGACGCTTTATGCAAAATGGGAAGAAAACGCCTTACAAGGAACTAAATGGAAATTGATGGGTATTGTTGATGCACAAACAAGTGAGATAAAAATACTTGAGCCAAAAGATTGCGAAAAGCGCTATACGCTTGCGTTTGATACGGATAGTACTTTTTCTACTTTTTCATCTGTAAATGAATTAGTAGGCGGTTATATAGTTGATTATACTAAACATAGTTTTGAGATTACCATGCAACTTTTGCAAGCAAGCCAAACTAATTGTTGATTACAAAAATGGCGCCTGAAATGAATTTTGCCGTACACCTGATTTTTTTCTTCTATTTTTTTATTTTTTATTTTTTATTTCAAATAGTTCTGATATTAGAAAGAAAAAGTGTAATTTTGTATGCTATAAAACATAAAAAATAAATAATCTTTAAAAAGTAAAATCATTACAAAATGGCAAATTTAGATTTAAGCAAGTATGGCATTTCGGGTAATTATGAAATTGTTCATAATCCTACCTATCAACAGCTGTTTAAAGCAGAAATGGATTCAAAAAACGAAGGTTTTGAAAGAGGAGTGGAAACCAACACAGGTGCTGTATCTGTAGATACAGGAATTTTTACAGGTCGTTCTCCCAAAGATAAATATTTTGTAAAAGACGAAATTACCGAGGCGCACATGTGGTGGGACGGCGTGATCAATCGTCCGATCAACAACGAAGTATGGAATCATTGCAAAGGCCTTGTAACAAAAAGATTGGGATCGGTTAAAAAATTATACGTAGTCGATTGTTTCTGCGGAACCAACGAAGATACCCGCATGAAAGTGCGTTTTATCATGGAAGTTGCATGGCAGGCTCATTTTGTAACCAACATGTTTATCCGTCCGTCTTTGTATGATTTGGCTCATTTTGGCGAACCCGATTTCGTCGTAATGAACGGTTCGAAAGTGACCAATCCGAAATGGAAAGAACAAGGTTTGAATTCGGACGTTTTTGTTCTTTTCAATCTTTCTCAAAGAACAGCCGTTATTGGAGGAACTTGGTACGGCGGCGAAATGAAAAAAGGAATTTTCTCTCTGATGAATTTCTACCTCCCGTTGAAAGGCATTGCGTCGATGCACTGCTCGGCTAATGTAGGCGAAAAAGGCGACGTTGCTATTTTCTTCGGTCTTTCGGGAACCGGAAAAACCACGTTGTCGGCCGACCCCAAACGGTATCTCATTGGAGACGACGAACACGGCTGGGACAACAATGGAATTTTCAACTACGAAGGCGGTTGCTATGCCAAAGTGGTTGATTTGAGTGAAGAAAACGAACCGGATATTTGGCGTGCTATTCGCCGCGACGCTTTGTTGGAAAACGTGACGGTAGAAAGCGACGGAACGCCTAATTACGCCAAAGAAGCTTCCAAAACGGAAAATACCCGCGTTTCTTATCCTATTTATTTTATCAACAAAATTACGTTGCCTTCGCGCGCCGGACATGCTTCGAAAATCATTTATTTGAGCGCCGACGCATACGGAGTGCTTCCTCCCGTTTCTATTTTGGATGAAAAATCGGCTCAATACCACTTCCTTTGCGGTTACACCTCCAAGTTGGCCGGAACCGAACGGGGCATTACCGAACCGCAGCCTTCCTTTTCACCGGCCTTCGGTGAAGCTTTCTTGACGTTACACCCGACTATTTATGCGAAAGTATTGGCCGACAAAATGAAAGCGCATAACGCAACGGCCTATTTGGTAAATACCGGTTGGAACGGAACGGGCAAGCGGATTTCTATTAAAGATACCCGCGCGATTATCGACGCCATCATCGACGGATCGATCCTCGAAGCGGAAAAAATACACATTCCCATTTTGAACCTTTACGCCCCAAAAGCATTGAATAATGTTTCGAGCGGCATCCTCGACCCGCGTGAAACCTACACCCATAAAGGCGAATGGGAAGAAAAAGCCAAATCGCTGGCAGCGAAATACATTAAGAATTTCGAACAGTATTTGCCGGAAGGCGAGCTTTTGATTCCTTCTGGACCGCAGTTGTGATGCCTGTGTGTTTTCCTGATTTAGGTGAGGCTGTCCGAAAGGACAGCCTCATTTATTTTTATTTGTTGGACAATAAACCTTGCGTGTGATAGCCTATGAAAATAAAAAGCATGCGGCAAAACTATGAATCTCATTCAAAACAGATTCTTCTGCCGATTATTCCATAAATCTACAACAAAGAAGCCCATCCATTTTAAATGACCATAAAATAGGCCAGTCAGCGCTGCGCTCTGCTAAAATAATTTAAATTTATATCTTTGGATGAAAATTATACGTTTTTATAGTCGTTTATTGAAATAGAATGACTAATTTTGCCGAAATTTCACTCGCAATATAATTTTTAATGAAGAAGTCCTACAGAATAAGTCAGTTTTTGTTGCAGTGGCTGGCCATGCATTCCGGAAATACCGGAAGCGATTGACAAAAAATATGAAATTTACTCATTCCACGCCAGACGGCGGGCTGTAAAAAATGCGGTACAT
>WRFY01000004.1 GCA_009783445.1 Candidatus Azobacteroides sp.
TTTTTTGATGTAATATCTATCATAATTTTTTATTTTAATGTATTAATTATTATCTGTTTTCTTTCCATTGGTAAGAGCCGTCGCTGTAAATTTCTTTACCCCAAAGGGGCAATTCTTTTTTCAATCGTTCTACCAATTCGCTGCAAGCTGCCATAGCAGATTTTCGGTGTTGGGAACAAGTAAAGGCAAAGAGGCAGATTTCGCCTTTTTGCACGATTCCCAAACTATGGTAAGCATGCAAACCGATTAATTCGTATTTGGCAATAATTTCTTCCCTGATTTGCGCCATTTTTTTTATCCCCATTTCTTGATACGCCGTAAACTCAATAGCTTGCACCTCTTGACCTTCTTTTTCATCGGTGCGCACCTGCCCTAAGAAAATGCTGTGCCCTCCTGCTTTTGTTTCAGCGCTGTATTTTTGCACTATTTCCGTTATAAGAATCCCAGAAATTGCACCTTCGATAAAGAGATTTTTTTGTTGTTCATCCATAGCCATACTGTGTTTACCCTCCTGAAAACGGTGGCAGCAAAGCTACTTCGGCATCGGAAGGAATGGTATCATTTTCTTGCGCTATTTCATCATTAACTACTATTAAATAAACGTCATTTTCTAATTGAGGAAAAGTTTGCTCTAACTTTTTCTTCAAATCCGATACGGTGGTCGCCGTTTCAATCGTATAATTATCGGCTCCAAAAACATCGGTCAGCCTTCCAAAAATCTGTATTTTCATTTCTTTAATTCATTTTCTATATACTTGAAATCATCTGGCGTATTAATATTCAAAAAGCCGTCCTCATTGTTTAGGGCAACTAAGGTGGCATTTATTTCCTGTAAAAATGTGGACATTCCTAATTGATTTTGTTCAATCTTCGCTTCCAGTAGGGAAATCAGACTTTTGCCATAGATGCCGAACAGCGGTTGAATTCTCCCATTGCAAACAGCTACCGTTGCCGATCCATTTTTTTGCTGTAACAGAGAATTGACGAAGGTTTCGGAGATATACGGCATATCGCAACTGATAATAAAGACATCATCACAGGAAGAATTTTTTAATGCCGTATAGATTCCTCCCATAGGTCCTTTTTCAGGAATAATATCAGAGACCACTTCATACCCGAACACACTATATTCCAGATCATTGGTGCTGATTTTTATATGGGGAAAACAGGGGATTAATGCCTCTATCACATATTGAATCATCGGCTTACCATGCAGTAATTTCAAGCCCTTGTCTTCTCCCATTCGGGAACTTTTTCCTCCTGCCAATATATATGCCTCTTCAATCATAGATATTGCTTTTTTTGAATTGCTCAAAATCACGGTCGATTTTTTGGAACGTGGAAAGTATCTTTTTCCCTTCATCGGTCAAAACCGACCCGCCGCCTTCTCTCCCGCCAACGCTTTTTATAACCAACAAGGAAGAAGCATTTTTATTCATTTCCCGAATCATTCCCCAAGCTCTCCGATAAGGGATTTCCGCGATCCGTGCCGCTTCGGCAATAGAGCCTGTATGGTCGATTAATTCCAACAGCATAGCCCTTCCTTTTCCGATTTTTAATCCTGTGGACGTGTCCATCCAAATGTGTCCTTCTATTTTCATATTTTCCATACGATCACTTTTTCATTTTTAACCACTTTTCGCTTTTCTCCCGAAATCTCCACCAGACAGTTTGCCTGCACAAAGGCATCCATCTTATAGGATTCTTGATTTGGTAAAACGGTAACCGTACCGTCACGTCCCAACAATCCTTTCAGCAGATTGGTAAGCTCGTTCTTTTTATTGTAATCATCGCTTAATCGGGCAATAATCTTATTTTCAAAAGGACTCGGATTTCCTTTAAGCCCTTCCAGAAACGGCAGAACGTAGCGGTAAAAACAAACCAATACGGGCGCAGGATTTCCCGGCAAAGCAAAAACAAAACGATTCTTTTTTTTCCCGAAAAACAAAGGCTTGCCTGGTTTTTGCCGCACTTTGTAAAACAGTTCCTCAACGCCTGATTTTTCCAGCGATTCCTTTACAAAATCATATTCTCCTACGGAAATCCCTCCTGTAATTAATAGGACATCCGCCGTTTCCAAACTCTTCTTGATGGATTGAAAGGTAGCCTCTCTATCGTCCTGAACTCTTATCGGCGGCTGGGCTTCGATACCCTGCTCTCTCAGGGCTGATTGCAGCGTAATGGCATTGCTTTCGTAAATCTGTCCTTCTTTCAACGGCTTTCCTGCTTCAATCAATTCATTTCCTGTAATAATAATTCCTACTTTAGGAAAAGAAAAAACATCTACTTTATTAATCCCGAATCCAGCCAACATTCCGATAGTTCCTGGGTTAATTAAAATATTTTCAGGTAAAATCAAATCTCCTTTTTTAGATTGAGAGCCTTTCGGACGGATATTCTGTCCTTTATCAAAAGCAGGTTCTTCGATATGAAGGATTCCGTTTTCTTCTTTCGTATTTTCCTGCATGACTACCGTATCGGCTCCTTCAGGTATCATCGCTCCAGTAAAAATGCGAGCGGCTTCACCCAATTGTAGAATCGGTAATCGGGTATCTCCTGCTTGGATAGTATGACGGACTTTAATCTCTTTCTTATCGACATAATCCTGATAGGCAAAAGCATATCCGTCCATAGCCGAATTATCAAAAGGGGGAACGTCTATGGGGGCATAAACCGGTTTTGCAGTATAATAATGCAAAGCCTCTGATAGTGGTTTTTCTACTGTCGGCATCTGAAAAATTTCTTTCTTAATAATCGTTTCAGCTTCCTGTATTGTAATAAAGTTCATTTTATTCAATAGGTTTTTTTTGACATATCGAGGGTAAAAAAATTATCCTCCAATTTTAATCATAGTTCTATTTTCCAAACATTCGGGATTGAGCGTTTTATAATTTTCAAACTGTCCGCCCATTCTTTCGTATTTTCTCAAGACGCATTGCGAAATAAGAGGGTAAATCTCTTCTTTTTTTCTCAAGGCGCCCAAAATATCAAATTCCTCTTTTCCAAAAAGGCAATTTTTCATTTTGCCGTCAGCCGTCAATCTCATCCGATTGCAGTCTTTACAAAAGGACTTGCTCAGGGTAGTTATAAATGCAAACGTGCCTTTGTGCCCCAATACTGTATATTTCTTCGCCGTTTCGTGCATGCAGTCCTCTATTTTTTCAATAGGAAACTGCGCTGCAATGGAAGCAAGCATTTCATCCATTGTTACTACGCGGTCTGCCCCCCATGCGTTTCCGTTAAAAGGCATAAATTCAATAAACCGCACGTGCAGCGGTAAATCCCGCGTTAAAGCAACAAAATCAGGAATTTCCTGTTCATTGACGCCCTTCATGATAACGACATTGAGTTTGACATGAAAATTTTCCTTTACGCAAAAAAGGATATTTTCCCACACTTGAGGTAAGGCGTTTCGTTTGGTTATCCATTGAAACTTATCGCTGTTTAAGCTGTCGATACTTATATTTACGGAATTGATTCCCGTTTGTTTCAACAGCGTTATATATTTGTGCAACAATACGCCGTTGGTAGTCAGCGTAAGTTCTACTTGTAATTGAGCTAATTTCGTTATAATTTCGGC
>WRFY01000005.1 GCA_009783445.1 Candidatus Azobacteroides sp.
GCGGTTAAAATTCAAAACGCTCTTCAATGAGTTCGACTTGGTTCAGTCAAACAAAAAACCAACCATGAGAATATTCGAATCCGGATAAACAAAATAATAAAAAGCTATGCACAATGAAAGAAAAACTCAAACAATCGCTTAGGATGCTCATGGACGACATCAATAAATGTTATCCGTCGACCTATTTTTTAATCGGGGCCTTTTCGACGCTGATCGGCCACTTTCTGCTTTACAACTTTTGTTACGTAAGTTTTCATTCGCGGGTGGATTGGTTCAGTTCCCTACTATTCGGGATCGTACTATCCGTGATCGTGTCGTTGTATTCATCCTTCTTTCGGGAAAACAACAAGTTCTCCTTTCATTTCAATGAAATGATTTGGACGCTGTGCGGAAATATAATCACATTATTGATCATTGTATTAATTGAATTGCACAAATGAAAATGGATATAATAACGATCATACAAACATTGGTATCCAGCGGCGTGATCATTGGAATCATTGAATATTTCCGATACAAGAAAAAGGATAATGCAGAAGCCGAAAATGTAGAGAAGGAAAACATAAAAAAGACTTCCGAGAATAATCGAATATTTATTGAAACGAATAAAGACTTATTGGACAGTATGCGCTCTCAAATTAAGACGCTTAAAGAAGATTGGAGTAAGGAGCGGGAAGATATTCGAAAAGAACGGGAAGATGATCGAAATCAATTGCGGGAAGCCAATGAAAGCCTGCGGGAGGCTAACTTGAGGCTGCGGGAGGCTAACGATAAATTACAGGAGGCCTATGAGAAATTGCAAGAGGCTAATGAGAAAATCGACCGGTTATGCAAATTGGTTCATGATCTTGAATTGGAAAATAAAAATTTATATCAAGAATTACATTTAAAAGAACTTACAGAATTTAAAAACATTGAAAATGGAAATAGATAATTATTTATTAAAGGCGTTTCTTAAAAATTCAACAGAGGAAAATCGGAAGAAATACATTCCTTATTTAAGCCAATACCTGCCGCAATACGGAATCGTATCCGATAAGCAAATCGCCGCTTTTTTTGCTCAAATAGGACATGAAAGCGGACACCTCAAGTATAATAAAGAAACGGCATCCGGCACAGCTTATGAAGGACGGAAAGATTTAGGAAATATATATCCAGGCGACGGAGTGAAATTCAAGGGACGCGGCCTGCTTCAGATCACGGGAAGATCGAATTATGAGAAGGCCGCCAAAGCTCTTGGAATTGATTGCGTAAACCATCCGGAATTATTGGAACAACCGGAATGGGCGGTTAAATCTGCTTGCTGGTGGTGGGCTAATGCCGGATTAAATAAGATTGCAGGATGAAAAAATTAATATGGATATTGTTATTTTGCATCTCTTTATTTTCTTGCAATAAAAGATATAAAGAGGCGCTGATTACGCATGGAGATACCGTTAAGACAGTCGAAGTCAAATGGGGAAATCCGGAAATGAGAGATACGCTTTTTACAGCGCCCGCTTCCATGGACGATTCAATTATTTTGAAAAATGTGCGGGCGATCGAAGACAGCCTTATTTACGACCGATTCAAGAAAGACAGTTTATACGCAGTATTTCAGTTGGACAGTCTATATAAAGAATTTCAGCAAGACAGCATAAACCTTAGAAAAATCACAAAGAAAATCAATGGAGGCTACAACGGTTGGGAACAACGCTATCAATTATGGCTCAATGCGAGGGAAGTAATAGAACAATATAATAACGCAAACAAATGAAAAAATACATTTATATCGGATTAATTACCGTAGGATTCATATTGGCTGTCATCTGGCAGCAAAAACGAATGGAAGCGGTCAAAAATGAACGGAATATGTATAAGCAAGATGCTTATACCCTTTTGGATGATATTAAGAGCTATCAAACGAAAGACAGTCTAAATGCTGTATCCCTTGGTCAATTGGAGCTAAAATTGTCTGAAGTAAATAAGTACAGATCGGAAGATATAAAATTGATCGAAACATTGAAAGTAGATAAAAACCGTTTGCAGAAGATAACGACTACTCAAACGCAAACCATTTATGAGTTGAATGCGAACGTCAGGGACAGCATTGTTTACTTGGATAATTATATTATTGATACTTTGCGCTGCATCCATATTCTGGATCAATGGTTCGATCTGAACGGCTGCATAGATGCGGATTCTCAATTCACAGGCCGATTCGAAAATCGAGATTCCCTGCTTTATGTCGAACATATCATTCCTAAAAAATTTCTTTTCATCAAATGGGGATGCAAGGAACGCAGGCAGGAGATTGTATCCCGCAATCCGCACACGAAAATCACAGGAGCGGAGTATATAACCATACGGAAATAGATTGTTTTGAACCGATTTATGATCGTTTGATCTCGCCCTGCTTGCGAAAACAGGGCGTTTGTTTTTGATCAAAAATATATCTTAAAACCCTTTCGTTCAAATCATCAATAGGGGTAAAATCCTTTTGAATATATCCTTCCGTTATTTTATGTGCCGATGAATGATTCAAACAGAACGATACCAGTTCCGTAGATGCACCGCACTTGTTTTGAGCAATCGTAGCCCAGGTATGCCGCAACCAGTAGGAGGTAATTTTTGGCACGTTCGCCTTTTCACAAAGTTTTTTCAGTCCCTTATTTACAGCAGCGGAAAATATGTTTTCATCAGAGTACCGCTCTGAAAAAATTAACAGCCTCTTATTTCCTTTATACTTATCCATCAATGGCCTAATATTTCCCGGCACAGTGATCTCGCTGTACGCTCTGTCTTTCCTTTCCTTTTCGGTTTTTTTTCGCGTATAACAAAGCTTTTTGCCTTTTAGTTCATTTTTTTGCAAATCATACAAGTCGGCGGTATTGATTCCAGCCAAGTGAATGATCATCATAGATACGTCATGTGCGAGTTCTTCCCTCACAGATTCAGGAACAATACTCCATATCTTTCTAAGCGCATCGGCTTCTATGGATCGCTTTTCAGGAACATCCGATTTCGGAATCTTAATATTTTTAAAAGGCTGGTTCTCAATTCTAATTATATTCCTGTCATAATCATTATATTCAAGGCATCCTTCTTCGAATACCTTCTTAATCATAATTGGATAGTGTTCCTTTGCCCTCTTCGTTGAAATTAGGCTTTCTATCCATTTTCTCAACTCTTTGGAAGTGATGTCCGAGAAGTACGCTCTATTTCCGAAATGACTTTCAAATGATCTCAACGCTGTCTTATAGCTGGCCGCCGGATGTTTCCTCCCGTCCGTAATCATTTTGGAGATGTATTTTTCTGCAAATTCTGTAAACGATATTTTTTCATATTCGGAAGTAAGAAATTTTTTCAGTTCCTGAATCGTCCAACCGCCTATATTCACACTGTTTATTTTTTCAATGTATTGCTTTATTTGGATGGCACAATTCGCAAGTACAGTGTGGTCTGTTATCTCCCCCTTCCGTATCCCCGACTTATGCAGTACCATATTGGTTTTAATATAGTCTACTTTCGAAGCTCCGTGCGTTATCCTGATATAGACCGTATTCAGCTCCTTTTTCGTTCGAACAACCGGTTTGAATGCCGCCATAATAATCCTTGTAAATTATTTGTAAATTATACCTGCAAAAATAGCGAAATTATTTATCTTTTTTATCCTCTTTTTAAAATAAAAACAGCTTTAGAAAATTTCTAAAGCTGCTAATATCTTGATGTTAAGTTT
>WRFY01000006.1 GCA_009783445.1 Candidatus Azobacteroides sp.
GACTATCAAAAAAAGTATAAATTGCAAAAAATCAAAAACTTAGAAAAATATCTAAATAAATTGAGGGAGGTGGTTTGAATGGCTGTTACATAAGAGGGCGCTTTAATAAATTAGGTCAAATCAATTTGTATGAATTTTTGATGTCGATCTTTACAATGATTCATGCGCCATGTACCGTTTCATTGTCTACCCTATTTATTCAAACCCTTATCTTTCAAAGTTCCCTTCGTAGCTTCGTAGCACGGAATTTAGCAATATCCATTCCCTTATTCGCTTATTTTCAATATCCTGAAGGGAAATAAGGGATTACGGGACGGGCTATGTCAATCAATTCTCTACTAAGGGCGCTTTAATGAATAAGGTTTTGAACTGATATTCAAATATTTGTGAACTTTTAGGAGAGGCGTTTGTCCTTTTGTTATTTGCGTTTATCTGTTTGATTTGCTTCCTCTGCGTTCTTCTTCCAACCGCTTAGCAAAAAATTGAAAATAAGACGAAATTCTGTTTAAGTATAAAATATTCTTTATACATTTGTCTATTCGAATCTTAAAGCAGATGCAAACGCACAATAGGGGGCGCAATATACCGGAAAGTAAATCTCCGTATGGATTACCTCATTGATTAGTCATCGGTTAAAATCGAAATATAAATATATTGACTTTACGCATGAAAGAAAAAATTGAACAATTAAACAATCTGAATCGTCAAGCCGAATTAGGCGGAGGAGCAGACCGTATTGCGAAACAGCATACGGCAGGAAAATTGACAGCGAGAGAACGAATCGATCTATTATTGGAAAAAGGTACTTTTGTAGAAATCGACAAATTTGTTACTCACAAATGTTATGATTTTGGAATGGAACAACAGCGTCCTTTAGGCGACGGCGTGGTTACAGGATACGGTTTAATCGGCAATCGTACGGTTTTTGTTTTTGCACAAGACTTTACCGTATTCGGAGGCGCTTTGTCGGAGACTTATGCTCAGAAGATTTGCAAAATCATGGATTTAGCCATGGAAGTAGGCGCTCCGGTGATTGGTCTGAACGATTCGGGCGGCGCCCGCATTCAGGAAGGCGTCCGTTCGTTGGCGGGATATGCCGATATATTCCTCAGAAACACGCTTGCTTCGGGAGTGATTCCTCAAATCAGCGCAATCATGGGGCCGTGTGCAGGAGGAGCCGTTTATTCGCCGGCGCTCACCGATTTTATCCTGATGGTTAAAGGGAGCAGTTACATGTTTATCACCGGTCCGGATGTAGTGAAAAGCGTTACTCAGGAAGATGTTAGCAAAACTGAATTAGGCGGCTCCGAGATTCATACCGGCCGTTCGGGCGTGGCGCATTTTTCGGCCGATAACGACATCGACTGTATCCTGAAAATACGGGATTTAATGTCGTTCCTTCCTAATAATAATATGGAAGAACCTCCTTTTGTGCCGACCGCCGACAGTCCCAATCGGATCGATTCTTCGCTGGATTTACTGATTCCGACGAATCCGAATCAACCCTACGACATCAAAGAACTGATAACTTCTGTAGCTGATGACGAAAACTTTATGGAAGTACAGGAAGATTATGCAAAAAATATTGTGACCGGTTACATCCGGTTAAATGGAAAAAGCATCGGAGTGGTGGCCAATCAACCGGCTGTTTTGGCGGGAACTCTCGACATCAACGCATCAGTCAAAGCGGCTCGCTTTGTTCGGTTCTGCGATGCATTCAACATTCCGTTGCTCACATTCGTAGATGTTCCGGGATTTCTTCCGGGCGTGAATCAAGAATACGACGGAATTATCCGCCACGGAGCGAAACTGTTGTTTGCCTACTGCGAATCAACCGTTCCGAAAGTAACGGTTATCACGCGTAAAGCCTACGGAGGCGCCTACGACGTGATGAGTTCCAAGCATATTCGCGGCGATCTCAACTACGCTTATCCAACGGCTGAAATTGCCGTGATGGGGGCCGACGGCGCTGTAAACATTCTTTTCCGTAAGGAAATTGCTGAAGCAAAAGATCAGAAAGCTAAGCGGAAAGAATTGGAAGACGACTACCGTGAAAAATTTGCCAATCCCTATCGGGCAGCCGAATTGGGGTATATTGATGAAATCATCGAACCTTCCATAACCCGTCCGCACTTGATTCGCAGTTTTGAACTGCTTGCCAACAAACGGAAATCCAACCCACCGAAAAAACATTCAAATCTACCATTGTAAAGTTATGATAAAGAAAGTTTTAGTAGCTAATCGCGGCGAAATAGCCCTGCGAATATTCCGCACCTGCCGCGTCATGAACATCCCTACAGTAGCTATTTACACCCATGCAGATCGCGGCGCTTTGCACGTGCGGTATGCCGACGAAGCCTACTGTATTTCAGAAAACGAAGAGGATACTTCCTACTTGAAGCCGGAAGTTATTCTGAATATTGCTAAAAAAACAGGAGCAGCCATTCATCCGGGTTATGGTTTCTTGTCGGAAAATGCCGATTTTGCTCGCCTGTGTGAAGATGAAAAAGTCGTGTTTATTGGCCCGAGTTCAGATATGATTGCCAAGATGGGCGTGAAGACCGAAGCGCGTAAAATCATGGAAGCGGCGGGAGTTCCGATTGTTCCGGGAACTAAGGAACGGGTGTCCGGCGTAGAAGAGGTTCATGCCAAAGCCAAAGAAATCGGCTATCCGATTATGTTGAAAGCCTTGGCCGGCGGAGGGGGAAAAGGAATGCGCATGGTTCGCAAAGAGGAAGATTTGGAAGCCGCTTTTCGCATGTCCAGTTCCGAAGCGGCCAACTCGTTTGGAGACGATGCCATTTACATCGAAAAATACATCGAAAATCCGCATCATATCGAAGTACAGGTTATGGGCGATAAATACGGAAACGTGATTCATCTCCATGAACGGGAATGTTCAATTCAGCGGCGCAATCAGAAAGTGATCGAAGAATCGCCGTCGCCATTCGTAAAAGAAGAAACGCGCCAAAAAATGTTTGAAGTCGCCGTAACCGCTTGCAAAAAAATAGGATACTACAGCGCTGGAACTTTGGAATTTATGATGGACAAAGATCAGAATTTCTATTTCCTCGAAATGAATACCCGTTTACAGGTCGAACACCTGGTGACGGAAGCCTGTACAGGCGTCGATTTAGTGCGGGATATGATTCTGATCGCAGGAGGAAGTCCGTTACCCTACAAACAGGAAGATATTGAATTTCGAGGCGCCGCCCTCGAATGTCGGATTTGCGCCGAAGACCCGGAAAACAACTTTATGCCTTCGCCCGGAATCATCCGCGTACGCGAAACTCCCGAAGGACGAAATGTGCGGTTGGACAGCGGCGCTTACGCCGGTTTTGAAGTTTCTTTGCATTACGATCCAATGTTTGCCAAATTGTGTACTTGGGGACGCAACCGCGAGTCGGCTATTTCCAATATGAGGCGCGCTTTAAGGGAATATAAGATTCTGGGAATCAAAACAACGATTCCTTTCCATCAGCGGGTATTACAGAACAGTACTTTTTTAAAAGGCAATTACGATACGACTTTTATTGATACAAAATTCAATAAAGACGAACTTAAACGCCGCCAGAACAGCGATCCTACCGTAGCAATCATTGCTGCCGCTTTGAAACATTTCGAACAGGAAAAAGAAGCGGCCGCCCGCGCTACTACTGTTCCGTTGGTGGGAGAATCTTTATGGAAACATTACGGCAAATTACAAATGTCGGCAAATAACTTCTAATTATAAAAAAGATGAAAGCTTTAGCAAC
>WRFY01000007.1 GCA_009783445.1 Candidatus Azobacteroides sp.
AATAAATACACATTTATAAATTTAAAATACTTATAATCAAATGAATAAATATAAATATTAAAACTTATCAGTAAATATTAATGACGTTTATTATATATCCTCATAAAATCCTCTTATTCATAGATATTTAAGAAATCAAAAGTCAAGGTTGATTAACGCATTAGTTGCGCCACGGAACCAATTCCAATCACGGATTCTAATAGGGAGCTCAATACCAAGTAGATAAGTACCATTGCCAGTAAGGAAACGGCAAAGTAAGTCATTGCTTTCGTGTGCGGAATTCTCATCACGGGCTTAGCGCCCAGATAAAGCAAATACAAAGCGTACAAACTGAGTAATCCCGCTAAAAAAGTTATGCTATAATATATATAAAAAATGCCGCCCAAACATACCGGCGTATAGCAATAAGCCGCTAATTGGAATGCACGGTTGAAACTTTTTTTCCCTTCGAAATTAGCAGCAAAAAAATTGAAAGCAACTGCGGTCAAATAAGCGCCTCCTATCATGAGGAGGAAATACTTGAGAGCGTATTTTATTCCCAATTCAAAACCGTCGAAGTGAATGCCCAGCATGTTGAAACCAATTATTCCATAGCCAATAAATGCGGCTACCGCCGGAATCATGGCAAGCCAAATTAAATAAGTAGTCAATAGTTTTATGTGTGAATCGTCTTCTTTTTCGATGACATTCCATTCCGTTTTAGGGGTGAGCAGCATATTTTTTACTCTTTTAGCAACATCCATAATGCCTGATTTTCCTTTAGTTTAAAAATTTAATATTTGGTCGCAAAGTTACCGGCTCTATCGTTACTTGTCAACCCCCCTTTTGGGGGTTTTTTGCATTCAAAAACATTTTTTGTGTAAATCGAAAAATAAAAACAAATAAATATACTATTCTTTGTCTAAAATTACTTATTTTTGTGACAAAATTTAACCAGTCAATTCAATTAGATAAGAATAAAAACTATGTATTATAATTATGAAAAAAGAACAACAAGCAAAACTGATTATGAAAAAGAACAGTAAACAAAACTTTCTGATTATTTTTTTGTGGACAATTATCGCGATGGGATGTCATTTTGCTGAAAAACAAAAGAATAATCCAACGGACAGGTACACTTCTCAGGACAATTCTTATGAAATTTTTTTGGAAAAACCGTTCAATTCGCAGGAGAGCGAATTAAGTATTTTAAACAAAAATAATTCGAAAATAAGAGACTTGGAACGACAAAAACGGTTCATAAGCGTTTTTGCCGTTGGAGCGGGAACTTTACTTTTGTCTCTATTGGTTTTTTCTATCATTCGCAATCGTTTGATTATTGGCAAGCAAAAAATAGCTGAACAGCAAATTTTACAATTAGAACAGGAACGGCAATTGGCGATTGCCTACTCTCTCATCGACGGAGAAATGTCCGAACGAACGCGTTTGGCACGCGACTTGCATGATGGATTAGGAGGTATGCTTTCTATTGTTAAGCTGAATTTGTCCGATGCAGAACATCTCCCGTATGCGCGGGGGATGCTCGATCAAGCGATCAGCGAATTGCGGCGGATTACGCATCATTTGGCTCCGGAATCGCTTTCGCGCTACGGATTGAGAGTATCGCTGGAAGATTTTTGCCTTTCTGTTCCTCATACCCGATTTCATTATTTCGGCGATGATTCGCGCTTGAACAACAAGATCGAAATTCTGCTTTACCGTTGCGTTCACGAATTGGTAAACAACGCTCTTAAGCATGCCGATGCCACGGCTATCAATGTACAGCTGATCCAAGACAAAACGTGGGTATCGCTTACCATCCAAGACAATGGAAAAGGCTTCGATAGCAGGTCTCCAGTGCAAGGAATGGGAATCGAAAATCTGCGCAACCGGATAGCGGCCTATAAAGGAAAAGTAAATATATATTCTTCACCGGGGAAGGGAACAGAAGTTTATATGGAAGTTTTATTGAATTAGACCCATTATGATAAGCGTCCAAATTGTCGACGACCATAAAATGCTATTGGAGGGATTATGCCGTCTCATCAATGAATCGGGGAGAGCAGGAGTAAATCAAATGTATTATACCTTGCAAGCCTGTAGAAAGGGTCTATGTCTGAATCTTCCCGATGTTCTACTGTTAGATGTGCATCTGCCGGACGGCAACGGAGTAGATTTTTGCGCGGAAGTTAAGGCTCTTTATCCTGAATTGAAAATTTTGATGCTGACAAGCCTGAGCGAAAGCTCCATTGTGAAGCGCTCTCTGCACAATGGAGCCAAAGGATATATTTTGAAAAATGCAACGAGCGAAGAGGTCATTGCGGGAATAACCGCCGTGCATCAAGGCGAACGGTTCCTTTGCAAAGAGGTTGATTTGTTGATGAAGGGAAAAAAACAGAATGAAATCGTTTGGCTTACCGCTCGCGAAAAGGAAGTCCTTCGCTTGATAGCCGATGGGTTATCGAATCCGGAAATTGCCGACTGTCTTTTTTTGAGTCAAGAAACCGTCAAAGGTTACCGGCGGGATTTATTGCTGAAATTTGGCGCTAAAAACAGCGTGGCCTTGGTGAAAGCCGCTATGGAACAAAAATTGGTGTAGAAGTTTGGTTTAGGAAGATGTTTTTTTATTTCAAACACGATTATTACTAGTCATAACAAAAAATAGCGTATTTTTGCCTTTACAAAAATTATTTCAATGAGCAATCCATTTTCTCAAAACACCAAAATGGCCGATTTAATATTGGCCAATAGTCGTTTGTTGTCCGTTTTGCCTTATTTTGGAATAAATCTGGGATTTGGCGAGAAAACAGTAAAACAAGTCTGCAACGAGAAAAATGTATCCATTCCCTTGCTCTTACTCGTTTGCAACTCCTATACTTTCGATAATTACTCTCCAAGCAATCTCGATTTAGTGCAATTGCCGATTGACGGCATCATCCGGTATCTGGAAAATTCGCATAAAGACTTTCTCGAAATCCAGTTGCCTCAAATAATTGACAATGTTCTGGACTTGGTGAACGCTTGCCAACTCAAAAACGGATACCTGCTTTACTCTTTTTGTGAAAGGTACAGGCAAGAAACTGTGGCGCATTTCCAATACGAAGAAGATATTGTGTTTCCCTATATCTCAGAGTTGCTCAAGGGGATACAAAACAAAAAATACAATATCAAAGAATACAAAGGGAATCACAGCGATATTGATTCTGCGCTTACCGACCTCAAAAACATCATTATAAAATATCTTCCGCCTGAGTGTACCATTGAAAAATGCAAGGAGATTCTGCAAAATCTTTTTGCGTTTGAATACAATTTGACAAAACATACCTTGCTCGAAAATAACATTTTGATTACGGTGGTAGAACTTCTTGAAAAAAAATATTCTTCTTGAAAAAGGATATCCATGAAACAGCATAAAAAATACAAGGTAATCATTATCGAACCCTCACAGATTATCCAGGAAGGCATTAAACTGCTATTGGAAAAGCATCCCTGTTTTCAGGTAACGGCTTGTTTCTCTGATATTCAATCATTTGAAGATAAGATCAGAAAGGAAGATTTTCAAATGATCCTGATGAATCCGATCCTTGTTAAATTTTACAAACCGGTCAACATTCGAAACCTGTTTGCCAATTATTCGAATTGCATCCTCATCGCTATTATATATCAATATGTTGCCGCAGAGACTCTCCATCACTTTGACGGCAGCATGGATATTTACGACGAAGCATGGACGATTCCCCAAAAAATTATCCAAATCGCAGAATCTGCTGAACAAAAAAACGAGCAACCGACCGACTGCATTGAACTTTCCGATCGGGAAAAAACGATACTTATTGCTTTAGCACAAGGTTTAACCAACAAAGAAATAGCCGATAAATTATACATTTCCACACACACCGTCATCTCGCATCGAAAAAACATTGTCCGCAAAACCGGTATTAAAACGGTTTCGGGCTTGACTTTGTATGCTTTATTTAACAATCTGATCTCTTCGGACGATTTACTGTAAATCTATACTAAGCGTCTCAAATAAATACACACTTATAAACTTAAAATAATGATAAGCAAATGAATAAATATAAATATTAAAACTTATCAGTAAATAT
>WRFY01000008.1 GCA_009783445.1 Candidatus Azobacteroides sp.
TGAACAAAACGTATGGATTTACGGATAGCAACAGTTTGGCGGCTCCGCAAGCCAATGCCATGGCTGCGGTAATCGATCCTTTGATGTCGGGTACTGGCGCTCCGTGGTTGCTGTACGGAATAGGCGCTCTATTGGCTATTGTTCTCACTTTCTTGAAAGTACCGGCCTTGGCTTTTGCTCTGGGTATGTTTATTCCCATCGAATTGAATGTTCCTTTAATGATCGGCGGAGCCATCGCCTGGTATGTAAGCAGTCGCTCGAAAGATGTCGCTTTGAATAGGCGGAGGAACGATCGGGGAACCTTGCTGGCATCGGGATTTATAGCCGGCGGAGCATTGATGGGCGTTCTCAGCGTAGCTTTAAAATTCGGAGGATTTTCCTGGGTAAACGAAGAATGGCTGAAATCGACCGGTTCACAGGAAGTAGCCCTACTGGCCTATCTTCTTTTGATTGTTTATTTGATTTGGGACAGTATGAGAACTTCTCAAAAATAAATCTATTTTTTTGTCATGACGCCAAAGACCTATCCTCCTTTGGAGGATTTACAAATTCGGTGGAAGAAAGTACAAAAAGCGCTGAAAGAATCCGGAGCAGATGCTTGCTTGGTAGCAAATAATGTTAATATTTATTATTTAACGGGAAAAATCTTTGCGGGATTCGTATATTTTCCGGTGGAAGGCGACCCGATTTATTTTGTTCAGCGGCCGGTGGATAAGGAGGAAAGCTATACGATTCGCATTCGCAAACCGGAAGATATTCCCGATTGTTTGAAAGAACGTAAGCGGGAGCTTCCTTCTGTTTTGTTTTTGGAAGCGGGTCAATTGACGTACAATGAATTTCTCCGCTTGCAAGCGGTTTTTCATCCGGCTGCTACCGGCGATCTCACTCCCTTGCTGCGAAATGCGCGGATGATCAAAACGCCTTGGGAAATCGGGCAATTGCGAATTTCGGCTCAACAGCATGTAAAAGTCTATGAGAAAATTCCTTCCGTTTTCAGGGAAAACATGCGCGATATTGAATTTCAGTATGAAATCGAACGATTGATGCGGCAAAACGGTTCTTTGGGTCTATTTCGAACGTATGGAAGCAACATGGATGTTTTTATGGGCAGCGTGCTGGCCGGAAAAAATGCCGGAATGCCTTCTCCCTACGATTTTGCGCTGGGGGGTGCGGGTTTGCATGCCTGCTTGCCTATCGGGGCGAGTGGAGAAACAATCCGGAGCGGGCAAACAGTCATGGTCGATATGGCGGGGAATTTCACGGCTTATATGAGCGACATGAGCCGGGTATATTCGTTGGGTACCCTACCGGATGCGGCTTACGAAGCTCATCAGCTTTCGATTCAGATGCACAATCGCTTGATGGAAACGGGAAAAGCGGGTGTGCCTTGTGCCGATATTTACCAATGGTCGCTCAAAATGGCGGAAGAAGCGGGTTGGGGGACTCATTTCATGGGGACAGTTCAGCAGGCCAAATTCGTGGGACATGGCATAGGTTTGGAAATCAACGAACCGCCGGTGTTGACGGCTCGCTCAAAGGAGGTATTGCGAGTCGGCATGGTCATTGCTTACGAACCCAAATTTGTTTTTCCGGAAGTCGGAGCAGTGGGCATCGAAAATACGTTCTTGGTTACAGCCGAAGGTATGAAAAAATTAACTATTTTGAAAGAAGATATTCAAGAGCTGATGAGTTGAACAATATCCTATGAATAAAGTGAAGTATGAAGATTTGCTTAAAAGAACTCCTGTAGAAATAGATATCGAATCCATTGGCCAAAATTTGGAAGGCAAAACGCTGATGGTTACGGGTGCGGCCGGTTCGATTGGGAGTGAAATAGTGCGGCAGTTGACTCAGTTCAAAGTAGGATTTCTTCTTCTTTGCGATATAGCAGAGACTCCTCTCTATCTACTCAGCTTGGAGATGGAGGAGAATTATTCTCCTATTCCCTATAAAGCTGTCATTGCCAATATCAGAGATTATAGAGCAATGAAACGCTTGTTCGAAACGTATCAACCGGATTTGATTTATCATGCAGCTGCATATAAACATGTTCCTTTAATGGAAAGTCATCCTTGCGAAGCCGTGCTGACCAATGTGGGGGGAACTAAAAATCTGGCAGATTTGGCCGTCGAATACAAGGTAGGAGCGTTTGTGCTGATTTCAACAGACAAGGCCGTGAACCCGACCAATGTGATGGGCGCTTCCAAACGCATTGCCGAAATCTATGTTCAATCGCTTTTCCGAAAACAGAAAGAAGAAAAGGGAGGAAAAGCGACCCGATTTATTGTTACCCGTTTTGGAAACGTATTGGGTTCAAACGGATCGGTGGCGCTTCGGTTCGAACAACAAATTAGCCGAGGAGGACCGGTAACAGTGACGCATCCCAATATCATCCGTTATTTTATGACCATTCGCGAAGCTTGCCGCTTGGTATTGGAAGCGGGTAATTTAGGTAAAGGCGGCGAAGTGTTCGTTTTTGATATGGGCGATTCGGTGAACATAAAGGAGATGGCGGAAAAAATGATTCGCTTGTCAGGTTTTGAACCGTATAAGGATATCGATATCGTATTTACTGGATTGCGACCGGGAGAAAAATTGTATGAGGAATTGCTCTACGACAAAGAAATCGTGAAGCCTACGCACAACAGCAAAATCAAGGTAGGTTCTGTCAAAGAATACGATGATGAAAAGGTAAAAACTTCTTTATCGGATTTACTGGTAAGGGCCGAAAATTATGAATCCGACGAAGTGGTGCGTTTGATGAAAAAAATAGTACCCGAATTCATTAGTTCGAATTCGATTTATTCATATTATGATCAGGAAGAAAACAAATCGATGGACGAAAAGTAGATAAAAAGCAGATGATACGGATGGATGCAGATTTTTATATTTATCCCATAGCTCCGTTCGTTTTTAGATAGTTTTTTGTAAAAAATCTAACCCCAAAAATTAGCGTGCTGAATTTTAGATAATATCATTTTTCTTCAACTATTTTTCTACATTCAACTATTTTTTTGTTTTCATAATTTGTATGTATTTAGCGGAGTAAAATTACAAATTTTTTGTAAAATTTAGGCAAAATATATTCCAAAAATCTTCTTTTAAAATGTCTTTTTAATTTTTTGGACAATAAATAAAATATTTGTATTTTTGTAAATTATGTATATATACATAGATTTGCATCTTAACGCATGCGCATATATACAAAAACAAATCTGCAGGAATTCTACTATAAATTTAAATAACATTGTGAGTTATAAACTTTTATAAAATGTGAGATATGAAAACACTGTTAAAGTATTTTTTGTTTCTATTTGGTTTATTATTTCTTACTTTTGGATGCAACGAAGAAGATAAATCTGAAATACTGACGGTAGCATCAGAGCGGCCAAAACCATCAGGATATGAGATTAGCCCTACCTATTGGGTAAAGTTTCAAGGTGAAAATGAATGGAGGACTATCGTAGGACCAATAATAGGATTTAATTATGTGAAAGGATATGAATACAAAATTGAAGTTAAAAAAATTGAAGTTAAAAAAAGTATAACAAGGGACATGAACTTCAAGCAGACGGACTGCCTTACTATCATATTTTGATTCGCATTATTTCAAAAGAGGAAAAAGATAATAGTGCAGAAATACCGGAATGCGTATTTAAAGACGAATAAATAGTTTTACATGCAATTGTGTAGCAAAAAAACAAAAATATTTTTGGCGGCGTTCTACAAAGTATGCTTATTAAACAAATCTAAAGTTGATATAAAGGAAAGCGGGTTAGAAGCTTTGAAATGATTTAGAAGTTTCTTAGAGAAACAAGAGGTTTTGCAGTAATAAAACTATCCCGTTCGTCCGCAGCAATACTTCCATAACTACCGCTTAAATCCAACAGTTTCTTCTTCAACTTCATTGCAGTTTGCAAATCACGCCGGCCCCAAACAAAACAGACTATTTCTCCACTTTCCCTATTGCAAGCATAAATTAACTATACCTTTTTTGATTTATTTCCAACGAAAGTCTAAAATTCATCCGCCTCCAAACAGGGATAATATAATAAACGTCATTAATATTTACTGATAAATTTTAATATTTATATTTATTCATTTTATTATCATTATTTTAAATTTATAGGTGCGTATTTAT
>WRFY01000009.1 GCA_009783445.1 Candidatus Azobacteroides sp.
AGATGTTTATATGGGTTGGGGGCGGGAATATCAAGGCAAAGCGATTAATTTTCAGTGTTTACCGGTACATCCTTCGTTTCTCAAGGTAATGGGAATAACGGTAGATGAAGGGCGCGATTTCAGAGACGATGATCGTTTAAGCCGGCAAGGTAAATACATTTTCAATGAAAAAGCTCGAAAAGAATACGACTTGCAATTGAATACAATGATAGACAGTGATGAAATTATCGGTTTTATTCCGGACATTCAATTTACTACTTTTTATACGACCCCTACGCCTATGGCTTTTTATGTGTGGGGTACGCAAAATTGGGGCGATCAAACCGCTTTTGCTTATATAAAAGTCAATGCCGGAAGCGATATGCGGGAAGCCATTCGGCACGTTCGCAATACGTTGTCGAAATTAGATTCCGATTGGACGTTCAATGTCCGCTTCTTTGACGAAGCCATTCAAAATGTATATCAAAAGGAACAGCATCTTACCTTGCTGATAACATTGTTCAGTGCGATCGCTGTTTTGATTTCCATTATCGGCGTTTTCGGATTGATCGTTTTTGATACGGCTTACCGACGGAAAGAAATCAGCGTCCGGAGAGTACTCGGCTCTTCGATTACGGAAATAATAACCTTGTTCAATAAAATTTATCTGATTCTTTTGGCCATTTGTTTTTTGATTGCTTGTCCCATTACCTATTACTTTATCAGCAAATGGTTGGAAAACTTTGCGTATCAGACGCCCGTGTATTGGTGGGTATTCCTCTTGGGCGGACTGATCGTTTTACTGATTACTTTGCTTACGGTGAGTGCGCAAAGCTATCGGGCAGCGGTTCGAAATCCGACAAAAGCATTGAATTTGGAGTGATTCATTTGATTAAACGAAAAACAGTATGATTAAGAATTTTTTATTTGTCTTGAAACGATTCAAAACGGCAAGTATATTGAATATCTTGGGGTTATCGGTTGCTCTTGCGGTCTTTTCCATCACCATGATACAGGTATATTATGATTTCAGTTATGACCGAAATTTTAAACATTCGAAGAACATTTATATGTTTTGTAGTGTTTCTAACGGCAATGATAGATTATCGAATTGTATCAGCATTCCTTTGGCGCACCGGATTAGCGATCAATATCCGGAGATAAAATCTACTTGTATATTAGGCTATGAAGGCAAAAAGTTATTCAAGCCGGAAGGTCTTTCAAGCGATTATTTTTCTTTTGACTTTACAAAAGCTGATGAAGGATTTCTGGATGTTTTTACTCCAAAAATTCTTTCCGGAGATGCCCGAAAAGCTTTCACGGAAAAGAACAATGTTCTATTGACTTCTGACGTAGCCAAAACTCTTTTTGGAAAGGCAGACCCTATCGGGCAAACGATTTGGTTGGATACCGTTTCCTATACCGTAGTTGCCGTTTGCAAACCATTCCCGGATAATTGTTCATTGCACAACGGTATTTACACCACTATATTGGGAGTATGGGATTATAATGGAATGGGAAATTATAACTATGAAGGTTTCTTCTTGATTCAACCGGAGAATATTTCTACCTTGAAAGAGCAACTCAATCAAGCGGAATTTATTGCCGATTTGAAGCGAATAGAATTAATCCCGTTACCGGAAAGATATTTCAACCGGGAAATAAAATCCGCTTGGGAGGATTCAAAAGGTAATTTGGCGACTACCACTTCGTTAATGGCAGTCGGCATACTTATTTTACTTATTGCTTGCATCAATTTTATGAATTTTTCCATGGCGATGATTCCTTCTCGTGTTCGTGGAATGAATATTCAGAAAATACTGGGAATTGAGCCGAAATGTTTGCAATTTCGGGTGGCGTCGGAAGCGCCTTGCTTTGCAGTTCTTTCGTTCGTTATCGCTTTGTTTTTAATTGTTTTATTTAAAAGCATCCGTTTGGACGAATTTTTTCCAGCCGATTTATCGCTTGAAAAAAATATTCCCTTATTATTGGGCGTTTTCGTTACAGGAATTATTATCAGTACCTTATTTGGTCTTTATCCGGCCCTGCGGGTTACTTCGTTTCAGCCGGCAATGGCCTTGAGCGGCTCTTTCTCACAGTCTAAACAAAGCGCTTTTTTGCGTAATGCGTTAATTACCATCCAATTTTTTGCCGCTATAACATTGATATGCGTTGCCGGATTTATAAAAATTCAACACGATTACATGACTAATTATTCATGGGGCATTCAGAAAGAAAATGTGACTTATCTCTCTGTTCAATCAGAAAAATCAATCAATATAACCGCTTATGAAAACGAGATTCGGAAAAATCCTTCCATTGTAGATTGTACTGTTTCATATAATCTTCCGGGAAGCATTTCTCAAAATTTGGGAATGGATATAGATGAAGAACCTGTCTGGTTTGTTGGGTGGATAGTTCGACATGACTTTCCGGAGTTTTTCGGTCTTCAAGTAATTGAAGGTCGGGATTTCATCCCGGACGATGACGGAAAATGGCGTGCCATTTGTAATCAAGCATTTCTAAAAGAATATAACTATACGCAAATTTCAGGTACTAAAATGGCTACAAAATTGAACATGGTAGGAGTTATCAAAGATATTCATTTTGAATCCTTACATTCCGCTATACGACCCATGTGCTTAATTACCTATGATATGAGTAAAATTTATCCTCATTATTTTTTCATTAAAATTCGAGGAGAAAATACGTTACAAACGATTGATTATTTGAAAAATACTTGGGAAAAACTTTCCGATATGCCCTTTGATTTGCATTTTCTGGACGAAACTTTGGATAATTTATACAAGACGGAAAATAATTTGGCTAAACTGATTTCCATATTCGGATTGATAGCCGTTGTTATCGCTATCATGGGAGTTTACGGATTGATTGTGTTCAATGCCCGTTACAAAGCCAAAGAAATCGCCATCCGCAAAGTCAACGGTTCTTCAATACCGGAAATTATGTTGATACTGAATAAAAATATATTGCTGCAATTGGGAATTGCTTTCGTGATGGCAGTTCCGATAACTTATTATATAATGCATAAATGGTTGGAAAACTTTGCGTATCAGACGCCCGTGTATTGGTGGGTATTCCTCTTGGGCGGACTGATTGTTTTACTGATTACTTTGCTTACGGTGAGTGCGCAAAGCTATCGGGCAGCGGTTCGAAATCCGACAAAAGCATTGAATTTAGAGTGATTCATTGCGATTGAATCAAGCGTTCTTTGACATATTGGTTTACATGCGTTTTTGGGGAAATTTTTGCTTTTACGAAAAAAGGCGTATATTTGTATAATTAAATATTTATTTATATGGTACGAACAGTTATTACACCAACGCAAACGGATATTCATTTGTCAATACCTGAAAATTATATCGGGAAAAAAGTAGAAATTACCCTTTTTGCTTTGGATGAATTAATGGAAAAGCATCCTCAAAAAACTTTGGAAGATTTCTTAGGTTTGTTGCCTGAAGATGAATATCTTCAGTTGAAGGAATATACTCAACAGGCCCGCAAAGAATGGAACCGGAATTTTTGATTGATACAAATATAGTGATTGATGTTTTGGGCAATGCTATGCCCGAAAACATCAAGCAAAAAGTACTGCAAATGCCTCCGATTATATCGGCAGTTACTTATATTGAAGCATTAGGATGGCATCAAGCGACATCTTCTCAATTACGCATTCTTCAAAAATTTATGAATGCTGCAACTATTCTTCCGATTGATCAGCCGGTGATTGAAGTAACTGTACGGTTAAGGCAACAAAAGAAAATAGGGCTGGGCGATGCTATTATTGCAGCAATAGCAATCGTTTATAATAAAATATTAGTTACTCGAAATGTTTCCGACTTCAAATCCATTGACAATTTAGTTGTTTTTAATCTGTGGAAATAGAGAAAAAAAGATATAGTCGCTGATTTTTCACGAATCCTGTTTTTAACAAAAAGCGTGTAAACCAATAATACAAGCGGATTACACGCTTTTTTTATGTAGAAAAATTTGATTAAACGAAAAACAATATGATTAAGAATTTCTTATTTGTTCTAAAACGATTCAAGACTTCGAGTATTCTGAATATACTGGGTCTTAGCGTTGCTTTTGCATCTTTTCTTTTGATTATGATGCAGGTGAATTTTGAATACGGATTTGAAAAATATCACCCGAATGCAAATCGGATTTATCGGATTGATATAAAAACCGAAACCGGAGATTGGTTCCCGATTCTTGCCCGTCCTTTTACGCAGGCAGTTATTCAATCGTCGCCGC
>WRFY01000010.1 GCA_009783445.1 Candidatus Azobacteroides sp.
ATCTGCCAATTTTACATAATTCTATGCCTGTTTTTTCCCGATAAGGCGATTAAGACGGAATCTCAATAATCCAAATTTTTTGCTTGCGGATTTAAGGGAAAAATTGAAAGAACAATGTAAATGCAGAGGGATTACTTGTATTGCTCCCGGAAAAGCCGACTTATTAAGAGAGGCAAGAGGGAATAGTCCGATAGTGGAAATGACTTATTGTTATATCAGTCCGCGCTACATTTGGCGTTCAGATTTCAATCCAGATACGGATACTTATGAAAGTTATGCCCGAAAAAATCATTTGAGTAAAATATACTTCAAAAATATTTTCCATTCTAAAAAATCAATTGAAGACGAAAACAGCCGGCTTAATTATGAACTTAATTGATTTTTTTAATATTTTTTGTGATTGCAACTTTCAAAATCCTTTAAGCTTTTGTCTCTTCTGCGCGGTTAAATCATTTTTATCGCTTATATTTGCACTTTGATTTGAAAAAATAATGTGCGTATGAAAGGAGCATGTACTTTAAAACATACAAGGAAATGAACATGCGAGTTCCATATAACCAATGAAAAACAAATGATGTATATATGAAAATCCCTGAAAATCTAAAATACACGAACGATCATGAGTGGATTCGTGTAGAAGGACTTACAGCCTATGTAGGTATTACCGATTATGCTCAAGATCAATTGGGCGAAATTATTTTTGTTGATGTCGCCGCGGAAATGGAAGGAGAAATTATTGAAAGACAGAATGTTTTCGGCTCCATAGAAGCCGTGAAAACAGTATCGGATTTGTTAGCTCCAGTTGACGGAAAAGTGCTGGAAGTAAATAAAAATTTAGAAAATCAACCCGAAAAAGTCAATTCTGATCCTTACGGAGAGGGTTGGATCATCCAAATGGAGATACTTAAACTATATCAATTAGATGAATTGATGACGGCTGCTCAATACTGCGAATTCACCGCCCAAAACAAATGAAATTATGAAAGCTTTAGTCAGCATCATTATGGGGAGTACCTCCGATTTGCCCATTATGCAGAAAGCGGCTGAAATTTTCGATGAATTCGAAATTCCCTTTGAAATGCAGGCCTTGTCTGCTCATCGGACGCCAAGCGAAGTCGAAGCGTTTGCTTGCAATGCACATGGGAGAGGAATTGAGGTGATTATTGCCGCCGCAGGAATGGCGGCGCATCTTCCGGGTGTTATCGCTTCGATGACCAACGTGCCTGTGATCGGCGTTCCCATTGATTCCAGTCTCGGTGGAATGGACGCTTTATTGGCCATTGTTCAAATGCCGGCGGGCATTCCCGTGGCAACAGTGGGAATCAATGGAGCTGTGAATGCGGCGATTTTAGCCTCCCAAATATTGGCGGCCAAAGACGAATCGCTGCGCGAAAAATTGGTTATATATAAAGAAAATCTGAAAACCAAAATTGTAAAGGCCAATGCAGATTTAACGAATGTAAAATATAGATATAAAACAAATTAAAAATTGATTCATTAGCGGTTTGGGTAAATTAGCTTATCAACGGAGGAAATCGTCGGTGGCGCACATTGGCAACACGCCGATGGGAGGCGATTATCCTATTCGTATCCAATCGATGACCAATACTTCCACTATGGATACGGAGGGAAGTGTGCGGCAATGCATTCGCATCTTGGAAGCAGGAGGAGAATATGTTCGCCTGACAGCGCAAGGAGTAAGGGAGGCCGAAAATCTACGACCAATTGCAGAGAGTTTGCGGGCGCAGGGGTATTTCGCGCCTTTGATTGCCGATATTCATTTCAATCCGAAAGCAGCGGAAGTAGCGGCTCAAATCGTTGAAAAAGTACGAATTAATCCGGGTAATTTTGTAGATCGCGTCAAAACGTTCCAAACGTTTGAATACTCCGACGAAGAATACAGGCAGGAAGTAGAAAAAATACGCGACCGTTTGATTCCTTTTCTTCAAATTTGTAAAAAATATTCGACGGCCATTCGAATAGGGGTCAATCACGGTTCGCTGTCCGACCGGATCATGAGCCGTTACGGCGATACTCCGCAAGGAATGGTAGAATCGTGCATGGAATTTCTTCGGATATGCGTTGCAGAGGATTTTCCGAATGTAGTGATTTCCATTAAAGCTTCCAACACCTATACGATGGTAACGACCGTTCGTTTGCTGGTACGGCAAATGGATCAAGAAGGAATGAATTTCCCGTTGCATCTGGGAGTTACCGAGGCCGGCGACGGAGAAGACGGACGCATCAAATCGGCGGTGGGAATCGGAACTTTACTGATGGAAGGCATAGGCGATACCATTCGCGTTTCTTTGAGCGAAGATCCGGAAGCCGAAATTCCGGTAGCCCGCTTGTTGGTCGATTACGTAAAAGAAAGAAGCGTCTTGGAAGTCCCGGATAACGTGAGGGAAGGACAAATTCTGCCGCGGGAAACCGATCGCGTTCCGTTTGTCATTTCCGATCAATCGCTTGTTTCCGGTTTTTCGGACAATCCCTATTTGAAGCCCGATTATGTTTGTACGGGAGGGACGATAGCTGGCGAAGCGACTCTTTTACCTTTAAGTTATTCGGAATTAACCGAAGAAAAATTCCAACAACTCAAAAATTCTCCGCAGACCATAGCGCTTGTTCATGCAGAAAACAACAATTTATATGAACAAAAAGCTTGCATTTATGCTTTGAGAAAGGCGGGAATTGATAACCCTATCGGAATATGGAATACGTATAATGAATGTGCTGCCGGCGCTTTCCAGATCAAAGCGGCCGCCGATTGCGGCTCTTTTTTCTTAGACCGTCTGGCCGATGGGATCATGCTTTCCAATCAAAACCCTGCGATTGCGCCTTCCATCGTCGACGCTTGCAGCTTTGGCATCTTGCAAGCTTGCGGAAGAAGAATCAGTAAAACGGAATATATCGCATGTCCCAGTTGCGGACGTACCCTATTCGACTTGCAGACTACCCTGAGGGAAGTGAAAGCGGCTACATCCCATCTGAAAGGCTTGAAAATCGCTGTAATGGGTTGTATTGTAAATGGTCCTGGTGAAATGGCCGACGCCGATTACGGCTATGTAGGCGCAGGCGTTGGACGAGTGAGCCTTTATGAGGGGAAAAAGTGCGTTTTGAAAAATATTCCAGAGAAAAATGCGGTGAACGAATTACTTCGTTTGATCTCTTCTTCCGGCAAAAACAAGGCTTCCATTACAGGTGAAAATAATCGCTTAAACGAATAAAAATAGATTCAGTATGCACACAGAAAATGAAAAACTACCCGGATTGCCAGAGAATGCAAACAGAGAGTTGCAGGCAGGTGAAAAATACGAACCAGTGATGTCTCCCCATACGACCTGCCGAGAAGTAAATGCATGGTCGGTGGCGTGGGGAATTTTAATGGCCGTTCTGTTTTCAGCGGCTGCGGCTTATTTGGGATTGAGAGTAGGGCAGGTTTTTGAAGCGGCTATTCCCATCGCTATTATCGCCGTGGGTCTTTCCAGCTCATTGAAACGAAAAAATGCTTTGGGCGAAAATGTTATTATCCAGTCGATTGGCGCAAGTTCGGGCGTTATTGTTGCCGGCGCCATTTTTACGTTGCCGGCTATTTACATTTTGCAAGCCAAATATCCGGAAATGAGCGTCAACTTTTGGCCCATATTCATGAGTTCTGCTTTGGGAGGTTTTTTGGGTATCCTTTTCCTGATTCCTTTCCGAAAATATTTTGTGTCGGATATGCATGGAAAATATCCTTTTCCTGAGGCTACTGCGACCACCCAAGTGTTAATTTCGGGGGAAAAGGGAGGAAATCAGGCGAAACCGCTTATCATAGCGGGCATCATCGGTGGTTTGTACGATTTTGTAATCGCTTCTTTTGGATGGTGGAACGAAGTGGTTTCTTCCCGAATTCTTCCGTGGGGCGAAATGCTGGCCGAAAAAACCAAATTGGTTTTCAAAGTCAACACAGGCGCTGCCGTTTTGGGATTGGGCTACATCGTAGGATTGAAATATGCAACTATTATTTGCGCCGGTTCTTTTCTGGTTTGGCTGATTATCATTCCGCTCATGAACGGAATCTGGGGAGGCGAAATTTTAAATATATGGAATCCGGATATCGCGAGTACGATCGGTTCTATGCCGCCGGAAATGATTTTCAAAGAATACGCCCGTTCAATCGGTATTGGCGGTATCGCTGCAGCGGGAATCATTGGCATTATCCGTTCGTGGGGAATCATCAAAGATGCAGTAGGTTTAGCCGGAAAAGAAATCAAAGGGAAAAACGTTGCAGCTAAAGGAGAATTGCTCCGGACGCAACGCGACTTATCCATGAAGCTGATATCCATTGGCAGTATGGTTACCCTTTTGTTGATTTTAGCGTTTTTTTATTTTGGAGTAGTTCATCATATTTTATATGCCCTTGTGGGATGGTTGTTAGTGACGGCGATTGCCTTTTTGTTTACCACCGTAGCGGCTAATGCCATCGCTATTGTAGGTACGAATCCGGTTTCGGGCATGACGCTGATGACTTTGATTTTGGCTTCCGTCGTATTGGTAGCCGTAGGACTCAAGGGTACGTCGGGTATGCTGGCTGCTTTGATTATGGGAGGAGTGGTTTGTACCGCTTTGTCGATGGCTGGCGGATTTATTACTGATTTGAAAATTGGTTATTGGCTGGGATCTACTCCGGCCAAACAAGAAGGATGGAAATTTTTAGGAACGCTGGTTTCGGCGGCCACCGTTGCAGGGGTCATCATGATTTTGAACAAAACGTATGGATTTACGGATAGCAACAGTTTGGCGGCTCCGCAAGCCAATGCCATGGCT
>WRFY01000011.1 GCA_009783445.1 Candidatus Azobacteroides sp.
ACCTATCTTTGGGGGTATAAGCATCAGTATCCGATTGCGAAAATAGAAAATGCCGCTTACGAATCGGTACGGACCGCATTGGGTTACGCAACGGACAGTCAAGTAGAAACCTTGGCGGCTAAAGAGGAACCTTCTTCTTCCGAGTAGACGACTATCAACAACCTTCGAACGCAACTGCCCAATGCGCAGGTGACGACCTATACCTATAAACCTTTGGTAGGCGTACAAACGATGATCGATCCCCGCGGCGCAAAGACCACGTATGTATACGATGCTTTTGGCCGTTTGCAGACCATCAAGGACGACAACGATAAGGCCCTGGAAAATTACGAATATCACTACAAGAATTGACTTTTTAAATTAAACAAAACAAACCGGACGATTGATTCGCAAGAAAGGGCGGATCAATCGTCCGGTTATTTTTTACGAAGCCGCCATTGAGGGCTTTTCCAATGCCTACTACTCCTAACCGCATCGTAACGACACCCGTAGGTTTCAACTCCCTGTGATCGTAAAATTATTTATCACCTACTGTAAAATTATTTTACAATTTGAGCAACTCTAATTTCGTCAATCAACTTGTAATTATACAGATACGTTTTTGGCATGACTTTAGTATATTCCATAGTAGAAAACAATTAAAAAAAATTAGTATGAGACGAACAACATTTCTAATTCTTGCATTGCTCCCGACGCTTGCTTTTTCGCAAGGAAAAGTTTGGACTTTGGAAGAATGTATTCAATATGCGGTGGAACATAATCCGCAACGGACAAAGCAAGAAGCGCAGAATAAAATCTACCAGCAGGATCAACGGGAAGCGCTCGGCGGCTTTCTGCCTTCCGTCACGGCATCTTCAAACGTTTATATGAATTTTGGCCGTAATATAGACCCGGAGACCAATACCTATATTTCGACCAATACTTTCTATAACTCTTATGAAATTTATTCTTCCATGACTTTGTTCGACGGATTGTCGCAAATTTATCGGGCAAAAGCGGCAAAAATCAATCGTTTAATGGGAGAAGACCAATTGCGGGATATAAAAGACAATCTGGCTTTGGAGACTATGGAGTTATATTTTAATGTCTTGTATTACAAGGGAACCGTTGATATTGCCAAGCAGCAACTGGAAGAAAGCGAAGCGGATTTAAAACGAACGCAGCGTATGGAGGAATTGGGATTAAAATCCATTCCCGACTTGACCGAAATCAAAGCCAAAGAAGCGGAAGACCGCCTTGCGTTGACCAAGCAAATGAATCTGCTCGAATTGGAAGTCATTAAATTGAAAACGAAAATGAATTTTCCGGTTACGGATGAATTTTCCGTAGCAGATTACAAGATGACGGCTTCTACCGATAAAACAACGGAAAACGCTTACGACATTTATCAACAAGCAATCGGAACTTTGCCTCGCTTACGCACTTCCGAAAAAACTGTGAAAGCAGCGGAAATGCAATACAAAATTGCTCGCGGCAGTTTATTCCCGACATTATCCTTAATCGCCGATGTTTCCACCGTATTTTCTCGCTTGATGGATAGTACCCCGTATGAATCATTTGGCGCACAGTTGAAAAACCATAGAGGAACTGCTGTCGGTTTTTCTATCTCTGTTCCGATTTTTAGCGGTTTTTCCCGCTCGGCGGAAATGAAAAGAAGCAAGCAACGTCTTATCATGGCGCAAAGTGATAACGAAGACCTGTTCCGCCAAGTGTATAGCGATATTGAACAAGCGGTAGCAGACGTCAACGGCTTATCGGACGAATATCGCTTTGCACAGAAACGTACGGAAGCCATGTTCAGCGCTCATCAAGTCAATCTGCGGAAATACGAAGAAGGATTGATTGACGCTATCGAAGTCTCAACCAGCGCCAATCGTTTGCTCAACGCCCGCGTAGAAGAGCTTTATACAAACTTGAAATATCAGTTGAAATATAAATTGTTGCAATATTATAAAGGAGAATCGTCATGGATATTATTTTAGAAAAGAAAAAAGGATTGCAGAAAAAACACCTCCCCTACTTGATCGGCGGAGCGGTTGTCTTGATCGCATTGGGCTGGCTGATTTTTGGAAATCACAGCTCCAAATTCAATGTAGATCGGGATAAAGTACTGATACAAAGTGCTGTAAAAGGCGAATTCAACGACTACATCCGAATAAACGGGCAAGTGCAGCCCATCACTACCATTCAGTTGAGCGCCATTGAAGGGGGAATCGTTGCCGAAAAGGTGGTGGAAGAAGGCTCGATGGTACGCAAAGGCGATGTGATTGTTCGTTTGAATAATCCAATGTTGAACTTGAACATTCTGGACAGCGAAGCGCAATTGGCCGAAAAACAGAATTTTTTACGCAATACCCAAGTAACGATGGAACAGGAAAAGTTGAGTTTAAACAAAGAAAAACTGCAATTAGATTTGGATATCGACCGAAAGAAGCGCAAATATGAACAATATCAAAGCTTATACAATGAAAAACTAACTTCCCGCGAAGAATATTTGCAAGCTAAAGAAGATTACGAATATGCGGTGAAAAACAGAGATTTAGTAGTGGAACGCCAGAAACAGGATTCGATTTATCGAGGCATCCAAGTAGAACAAATGGAGGAAAGTTTGAACAACATCCGCAAAAATCTGGTGTTGGTTCGCCAACGGGTCGATAACCTCAATGTTAAATCGCCGGTAGACGGGCAGTTGGGATTATTGGATGTTGAAATCGGTCAATCGGTAGCGGCAGGAGCGCGCATCGGTCAGATCAGCGTGCTGTCGGATTATAAAATCGAAGCGCTGATTGACGAACATTACATTGACCGCGTGAAAAACGGATTGACGGCAACTTTTGAACGACAAGATAAAACTTATAATTTAATTGTACGCAAGGTATATCCCGAAGTACGAGACAAACAATTCAAAACTGATTTTGTGTTCGATGGAGAGCGCCCCGACAATATTCGCACCGGACAGACTTACTACATTAATTTGCAGTTGGGTCAACCGGCAGAAGCGGTGTTGATTCCTCGCGGCGCTTTTTATCAAAATACCGGCGGACAGTGGATTTATGTTGTCGCATCCGACGGAAAGAAAGCCGTTCGACGCAATATCCGGATCGGACGCCAGAATCCGCTGTATTACGAAGTACTGAGCGGTCTCGAACCGGGCGAACAAGTCGTTACCTCCGGTTACGACAGTTTTGGCGATGCACAAGAATTGGTTCTGAAATGAATAGAATTATGAACACGCAAAACTACCGAGCGGCGGTTCGAAATCCGACAAAAGCACGGATTACACGCTTTTTTTATGTAGAAAAATATGACTAAACGAAAAACAATATGATTAAGAATTTTTTATTTGTTCTGAAACGTTTTAAAACGTCGAACATCTTGAATATTTTGGGATTGTCGGTTGCTTTTACTGCCTTTATCATCATCTTGATGCAGGTTGATTACGACTATCATTTTGATACTTTTCACAAAAGCAGCGATCGGATTTACCGTGCAGAATTTATATTTTCCGATAACAGTAAACAGGCTCTATTTAACCGTCCTTTGGCGGAATTGTTATTTCAATCCTCTCCGCATATAGTTGCGAGCGCTTTGGCTAATCTATGGTCGAAAAATGGATTGGTCAGCGTTGAAAAAAACGGTTCCCGATTCACTTCCGTTGAAGATAGGATGGGCGTTTCGCCCGGTTTTTGCCAAGTATTTCAGTTTGAGATGACGGAAGGATTGGAAACCGCATTGAATGAACCCAACAGTGTGGTCATTCCCCAAAGTCTGGCCCGTAAATTATTCGGAAGCGAATCGGCCTTAGACCAATCCATAGGAGAGAACTCTATCGTAAAAGGCGTTTATAAAGATTTTCCGAAGAATTCGTTGGTAAAAAATTGTATTTATGATGCGATTCCTAAAGATGAAAATTTGAATAATTGGAATAATTGGAATTACTGTATATATGTTCGCTTGGATACTCCGAATGCGTTAGCCGATGTGCGGGAAGGTATGATACAAACGATGCGGAAATCGCTGTCCAAAAATAATACATGGGGAGTTGACGTGGAAAAAACAAGTATCCAACTGACCTCTTTACCCGATTTGCATTTCACGACAGACATTCAGTACGATTTCTCGCCTAAGTCCAGCCGTCAAACGATTTTGGTACTTTTTTCCATTGCGATTGCCATTATTGCGGTTGCCGGAATTAATTTTACTAATTTCAGTATAGCGCTGGTTCCGAGGCGTATTCGGAGCATCAATACTCAAAAAGTATGGGGCGCATCCACGAACCGACTGCGTATCTTGTTAGTTACGGAAGCAATGGGCATCAGTCTTATGGCTTATGGTTTGGCGTTGATTTGGGTTTATTTGACTTCCCAAACGCCGATTGCCGAATTGTTAGATCCCGGCATCCGCTTATCTGAATATCCGGTATTATTGGTTGCGACAGCTCTTATCGCCATCATCACCGGTATCTTTTCGGGATTGTATCCGGCTTTTTATATTACGTCGTTTCAACCGGCAATGGCGTTAAAAGGTTCGTTTGGTTTATCGCCCCAAGGACGGAAAATGCGAAACATTTTAATTGGCGTTCAATTTGTCGCTTCGTTTGTTTTAATCATGTCGGCTTCGTTTATGTACCTCCAAAGCAATTACATGAAAAATGTCCCTTTGGGATTTAATAAAGACCAAATTATTATCGCCGACTTGACCGATAACATCAAGAAAAATTACGATGTTTTTACTAACGACTTAAAATCTTTTGCAGGGATAGAAGAGGTGACTTATGCCAATAACTTGCTATCCAGTCAAGATGTTTATATGGGTTGGGGGCGGGAATATCAAGGCAAAGCGATTAATTTTCAGTGTTTACCGGTACATCCTTCGTTTC
>WRFY01000012.1 GCA_009783445.1 Candidatus Azobacteroides sp.
CAAAAAATTCATCAATTCCTTAACAATTGCCAACTTTGTGAAAAAACAAAATGTTGGAAGTTCAAATATACGATGATATAGCGAATAAAAAGGAACAAGCATGGCTCTCTTTATTTGGAATGGACGATTGTGTTTTTTCCGCAGATACCATGCATAAGATTCTACGGGATCATCCGAATGAAAAGGAAATCAAATTCAATATCCACTGCGACGGAGGTTCCGTTTCCGAAGGTTTGACGATTTACGATATTCTGCGCAATTCAGGCCGAAACATCTTTATGAATGTAGAAGGCAGTTGTCATTCAATGGCGATTATCCTCTTATTGGCGGCTCCTTTTGAAAATCGAACCGGAAACGCCAATTTACGCGCATTGATTCATCGCGTTTATTGCCCCGTTTCAGGATACTATACCGCTGATGAGTTGAATTCCCTTTCGGAGAATATAAAGCAGGAAGAAGATGCCATCCTGGACATCTATGAAGAAAGAACCGGAAAAAACAGAGCTTCGCTTGCCGCATGGATGAAATCGGAAAAAACGCGAACGGCTCAAGAACTTCTCAACATGAATTTCATTTCAAAAATTAATTCATACAATACTAATCTTAAAAATTCAAAAATGAACAAAAACGGAAAGCCGGTTGATAAAGCCGGAAAAAAGGCCAAGGCGATTGAAAATTCCCGTGTCTTTTTGAACAAATTGGGGAAACTCTTAAATCCCGGTCCGGTCAATTTCGATTACCAGGATACAGACGGGAATACGGTGTTTTCTACCGATTCGGAAGAAGATACGCTCGCCGTGGGAGATACGGTTATATTGGCCGACGGAGGTACGGAAGGGACTTTTACGCTCAGCGACGGGCGCGTCGTTTCCATTGTCGATAATACGGTCACTGAAATTGAGGAACCTGCTTCCGGCGATGAAGAATTGAAAGCAGCCAATGTACGGATTGAAGAATTGGAAAACTTTCTCAGAGAATCTCAGACGGTTATCACTGATCTGAAAAATCAGGTAGAAAGCAATTTCACGCCGCCCAAACGGACGATCACGAAACAAAATCCTTCGAACGTGAAAAAAACATCGGAGGAATTGAAAGCAGAAGCTATTGAAAAACGAAATAAAGCGTTTGGAGGCGCAAATTAAGATGACGGCAATTGATTTAGCAAAATTCACCTTTACGGCTGAACAAATTAGAGACATCAACGAATTAGCGTTCGATGACATTTTGAAAGCGCCGGATCTCAATCTGATTACGACCTTGTATCCGGGAATTGTTTATGACAAGGAAATCGGATTCATTGGAGAAGGCGGGCTTGTGGGTGTTGCACGGCAAGGATGCAAGCCTACTCCGCAGGATTGGAACATTGCCACACGAAAAGTAGTCTGGGAACCTAAAGCTTGGGAAGTCCTTTTGGACGAGTGTTGGACTACTCTTGAATCTACTTGTGTCATATATGCAATGAAGACAGGCGTCGACGTGGCTGATTTGAGTACAACCGACTATTACGCAATCGTCTCGCAAGTATTGAAAGATGCCATAAAAAAATTCATCATCCGCATGTTTTGGTTCGGCGATTTGGATGCTTCCCATGTATCGGACGGGGGAATCATTACAGACTCCTTTAATACCAGCTACTTCACCATCCTCAATGGATTTTGGAAGCAACTAATGGAGCAATCAACGGCCAATCCCAGCCAGAAGGTTGTGATTACTGAAAATGCGGCCAGCACCTATGCCGCTCAGGAACTTTCGCCGGAAAGCGCAAAAAAATATTTGCAGCAATTGAAATACAAAGCTCCGATCCTTTTGAGAAGCAAAACGGAAGGATTCATTGCCTGCACGCAAACCGTCTACGATGCGTGGGAACAATGGAATCAAGGAAAAGAATTGGAAAGCTTATATACCAATCTGTTGGATGGAACAAAAGTGATAAAGGCGTTCGGCATTCCGCTTATTCCGATGCCGGTATGGGATGAAATGATCGCGCAATTCGAGAATACCGGAACGAAGTTAAACAACCCGCACAGAGCGTTGTATGTAACCAAAGACATCCTTGCGGTCGGTGTGGACGGTACGAATTCCTTTGAAAATATGAATGTTTGGTATGAAAAGAAAGACCGTATGGTATATACCGAGCTGATGGGCAGAGCAGACGCAAAATTGTTAAACCCGGCCATGTTTCAACTGGCCGTCTAAAAAATATATAATATGACTTGGGATTGCACAAGAATAACTAATGGTTTGGTAGGCGTAAAGTGTAATGAACCTACTATTCCCGGAACCGGAAGCCGCGTAATATTGATTAACTATTCCGATATAGATAGGAAACTATCTACTATTGAGGATAATGTCATCACATTGCTTGCATTGAAACAGGGCTTAAAAGGATACGAATTCGTATCGCTGAATAACTCCATTGTTGGAGAAATAAGCTATAATAAAACAACTTATTTCGGCAACTGGCAGCATGATTTAACCCTCCGGATTTTTGCAAAAAACGATGAAGCTAAAAAATTCGTCAATAAATTAAACGGATCGCTCGTTGTTGCGGTTGTTGAAAATAAGGAAAACGGCCCGAATGGAGAAGTAAAATACGAATTATACGGCTGGGATGCAGGATTGGAACTCAATGAAGCTACAGCCGCTACCGAAATGGCCGAATCGGTCGTCTATCAATTTAAGCTCGGAAGCGGTACGAATTCAAAGGAAAGTTCATTGCCTAAATCGGTATTTAAAACCGATTTAACTCAAACAGAGGATATGTTAAATTCGTTAGTAGCATGATCGAAAGATTGGAGGCATTAAAATCAAAGAAGTTTTCCAACGCAACCGAATTGCGGAACGCTCTGAAAAACGATTCCCAGCTTAGAAACGAAGTTGAGGCATTGTCAAAGTATTTTTTAGGACGTTCCGTATCCGGTTGCGGAAATTGCTTTTTTGACGCCTATATGGAATTAATAAACAGGAAAAAGATGGAAGAAAAATCAAAATTTCAGCTGCCCAGAGGGATCGTTCTTTATGATCCGATCAATAAGGACGCAAACAAAATATTAACGGCTGCAAATTGCACCGATGAACTGGCCTTGTATCATCTAAAATATAATCCGAATTGCAGGAAATATTTTTCAGGCCTGCCGGAAAATATAGACGAGTTGATCGCTGCGTTCGACTGTTCAAACGAGCCGGAAGCGGTCAAAGAACGAAAACAAAGAGAACCCAAAACAACGGATTAATTCAAGGGGTTGATTATGAAAATCGGAAAAATAAAAAAGGATAAACGGTACGAATCGAGGAATGACAAATCGCTTGGTATTCAAACATTCGGAGAAAATAACGATTACCCGCAACAGGTAATGGAAATCGTAGGGGCATCCTGTACCGGTTCTTCTTGCATAGATGTCTTTTCGAAGTTCATTGCCGGTCAAGGATTCAATGATTCCGATTTTTTCAATTTGACGATAAACAAAGAAGGCCAAACAAATGATGTGTTGTTGAATTTGATTACCCGTGATTTTGCGATGTTCAACGGGTTTGCTATCCACATCAATTACAATGCCAATTATAAGGCAACTCAACTTAATTTTGTTCCGTTTGAAACGATTCGGCTGGGATCATTAGACGATAACGGAACATACAATACGGTTTCGATCCATTGGGATTGGGGGCGTCGAATGACGCAGATTCGAAGATGGAGCAAAGAAGATATTATTGTCATTGATCTCTTTGATCCGAATCCGCAAGCTATCGAAGAACAGGTATTCAAAGCAGGAGGATGGGAAGCATACAAGGGACAGGTGTATTATTATTCTGGAAATAGAGCAAACAATTATCCGTTGCCAAAATATGATTCAGTGTTGACGGATATGAGTACGGAAGAAGGAATTGCCAATATTTCCTACCGCAATACTCGAAATAATTTCCTTATATCCGGGATGCTGATTGACATTTTGGAAAAAAACGAAAGTGAAGATCAGGAAAACGAAAACGAAAAAAATTTGCTGGAATTTCAGGGGGATGAAGAGGCTGTGAAAATTATGTATACTTCCGTAGAAAGCAGGGAAGCCATTCCCCAATTCGTAAAATTCTCAGGACAAAACTATGACAAAGAATATACCGTTACCCGTGAAAAGGTAAAGAATGATATTGGCCGTTCATTCAATCAGCCTCCTATTCTGCGGGCGGAGGATGTAGGAAGCAATTTCGGAGCTGATGCCTTGCGTAATTCCTACGATTACTATAATTCAGTAACCGAAGTAGAACGATTGCAGGTAGAGCGTGTATTTACGCAAATATTCCAATACTGGAATGGCGATTTATTCGATGATTTCTCAATTGTTCCTCTTTCATACGGGCAAAAGGTAGCCTTGTTCGACCGGTTCGGCAAAGATGGAATAGAGAAGATGAACGAAATTCTTAATTCCTCTATTGAGACGGAAATGAAAAAAAGAAGATTGAAAACTATTTTTGACTTAACGGATGCAGAACTTGAAAATTTAGGAATATGAACGAAAAAACAATCATAAAACCGGACGATATTCGTAAGGTTCGTGCAATTGCTGAAAACATAACGGATAGCAAGCGGATAGAACCGTATATTCATGAAGCGGAAATACTGGACGTCATGCCGGCAATCGGCGTTTCGTTGTATAAACAAATTGTTGACAATAATTTCTACGATTTTTTAACGACAAACGGAAATGTGCAGATCGTAACGAATAACGGGGTAAAAATTCTTACGCAAAAAAAGTGGGATAAATTCCTGAATGGCGGCTATTATACTTGCAGTGATGGTGCGTGTAATTCGGACAACACAAGATATTCAGCCGGATTGATTGCGGCTATATCCTATCTTGCGTATGCGAGAATGCTTCCGAATCAACCATTAAATGTAACGGCTTTTGGAGTAGTTCAAAAAACGACAACCTTATCCGAGCCGATAGATGAAAAAACACTTTTTCGAGCAGTGAATGAAACGAGAAAGATAGGACTTGAATATTTAAGGCAGTCGACGGATCATTTGCGTTGTGAAGGATTTATTGACGATTGCAAAAAAGCGAATGCAAAACGATACAGAAAATTTAAAGCAATAGGATAATGGCAGACGAAGGAGTACGATTTAGTTCAGGAATGCAGTACAATCCTGACATGCAGGAAACGGCGCGCATAATGTTGGATATAGACGGCTTATCCGAGCCTCAATACATGGAAATAAAAGACCTTAAGGCAGATTTAGCAACGAAAGACGAATTGAATGCGAAGCTGAATCTCTTCAATGTTACGTTCAGCGTACCCTTATCCAGCGGCTACTATACCCCTTCAAAGGCCCGTCTCGCCGTTCCGATCGAAATGCGCAAAACGGGATTGATCCTCACGTATCAAACTAAAG
>WRFY01000013.1 GCA_009783445.1 Candidatus Azobacteroides sp.
CCTATCTGCGTCGTTCCGATGATGTATCAGGATTTGGAATGGCACGATGTGCCGCTGTGGAGCTATTTCTGCCAGATTTCCGATTCCACGACCAGCTACGGCTCGTATTCGGGTGCAGTGCCGAATGAGAAAATCACTTGGGGAAAGCTGGGAATCGATACGCCTAAATACATCATTGAAAGCGATGCTACGATTGTTGCGCCTCTGATATTTGCCTATGTTTTAGGAATGTAGAAATTTGGATTAGGGATAAATATCATTCGGATAAAAAAGGAGGTTTTTAAATTTTTAGTCAAATGTAAAAAATCATCCTTATGAAAAATAATATAATTTTAAAATTATTATGAACAAAATTTAGCAAATTTCATTCATAATAGAATCAATCTCATCAACATACCTGTGGAATTGCGGGGTTTTGCGTATGTCGGGCGTGCGCTGGTCGAAAACAATATCCAACACTTTGTGAACACGGCAGGGGTTTGACGTCAAAATATAAATACGGTTTGAAAGATATACGTTTTCTTCAATATTATGTCCTACATTAATATAGGTGTAATCCATCAGTGGCGTATTGTAACACGCTTTTACAAGCGTGTCTTGCACTTCTTTTTTCATTTTAATGTCCAAACCAGAGGTTGCTTCATCAAGCAACAGTATTTTCGACCCACAATTCAGTGCGCGTGCAATGGCTACGCGCTGTTTTTGTCCACCCGAAAGTTTGTTTGGCCATTTTTTTTCATGTCCGTTTAAGCCAACTAATTTGAGCAACTCCATCGACTTTTCGTAGCGTTCTTCTTTTGCAATGCCTTTCAGTTTGAGCGGTAAAGCAACATTATCCAGTACCGTCAGCCACGGAAAAGAACTGTAATGTTGAAAAATCATAGGTATTGATTCGTTATATCCAATTTCCTTGCCGTAAATTTTAACCTTGCCGCTGTCCGGTTTTAACAGTCCGGCTATCATATTCAGTATGGTCGATTTTCCACAACCACTTTGCCCCATCAGCGAAATAAATTGTTTTTCGTTTGTAAAATCTTTAATGGCAAGATTGAAATTATCAAAAACAACCTGTTTTCCGCCTTTTTCTGTATCAAAAGCAAGATTAATATTTTCAAGATTAACCACATCTATATCTTCCACCTGATAGGTATCGTCTGCAACGGAATGCTGCGTATCTGTGAATTGAACTTGTCCGGCTTGCGGTGTATTCTCTACTGTAAATAAATTTTTAAATCTACTCATTTTTATTTAATTGTATTTGTATGGAAAAAGCAGTTTGTCAAATGTTTTCAGCAGAAAATCCTGTAAAATGCCGATAAGAATAATGACAAACAGAAGAGCGTATACTTCCGCAATCAGCGACTGGCGCGTAAGCGTGGCAATTGTGGCGCCGATACCGCCTTCCTTGTTCAGTACTTCGGCTATCACAACATAAGTATAGGAAATTGCCGTCAGGTTAATAATATCGTTGAAAACTTTTTCCATCACATAAGGGAAATATACTTCCTTGAATTTTTGCCAATTGCTTGCACCAAGCGTTTTAATGGTTTGCAGATATACAAAATCCTTATCGTTGCTCGGGTTTTGCAGTTCGCTGATACGCAATACCACAACGGGCAGTACATAAATCAACAGACCGAACGCAAGGAAAGACGCCTTCATCGTAAATCCCAATCCTAACGTAGCAATAAAAATACCGCTGATACAGGGAATGGGCAGGTAACGGACTGCTTCTACATATTTTTGGAATAAAGCGTGAGGCAGGGGGAATAAACCGATAAGAAAGCCAAGCGGAAAAGCGATAGCCAGAGCATACACATAACCCAGTAAATTGAGTCTCACCGTATAAAAAATGTTGAAAAAAAGTTGATGTTCGGTTATCAACGTTCCAAACGAGAGGAACACTTTTATCGGATTCGGTAAAATTTTCGGCGGAATGATATTTCCGCTCGCAGTTAATCCATACCATACCAGCAAAAGTAGGAATGCGCCTGCAACGGTAAGAATGGTAACGGTTCTTTTATCCAAAGAACCGCCCATTTTAAATGAATTTTTTATTATCATTATTTTTTTATTCGCTTAACAGTTGAAATTCGGTGATTCGGTAATTTCTGTCGTTTCCTGTCGAACCTGCTTTTATCGCTTTTTCCGAACCGTTTCCTACAACGATAAACCGGTTTTTATCAAAGCCATATTCTTTGGCAAGATAATCGGCTACGGACTGTGCGCGCCGCAACGACAACGCTTTGTTCACCGCATCAGAACCTGTATTGTCGGTATTTCCCTGAATACGCATACGTGTCGCACTGAACTGTTTGGCTATCGGAGCAATTTCGCTGTCGATAACTGCTTTTGCGTCGTTGTCGAGCAATGCACTGTTAGAAGCAAATTCAATGACAATTATTTTATTGGAAACGGCTTCTTTTTTAATATCTTCCGGTGCTGGAGCGGCAAATGTTTTAGCTCTTTCCGCAGACTGGTCGTTGTCCAAACGGTTTGAAGCGATAAGCGCTTCCAGCACAGAGGTATCAGAGGATTTCCGCCAACTTACAGGTTTGCTCGTCAATCCGATACCCTCGTAGATACGCGCCATTTTTGAATAAATGAAATCGCCGGTGGTGCCGGTATAGTCTGTATTCAGACCGAAGAAATTTGCTTCGTCTTCCAGCGTGGCAAAACGAATATTATCGCAACCGGTAGTAACAAAATCCTCGTCCGTACCAAAGGCTTTGGCTGCGATTTTAGCCGCTTTGGCTCTGTTCGCAGGTTTATTTAATTCCGAATTTGCCCATAAAATTGCTTCCACTACATTTTTTACTTTGTCAAAATTCTTATCTAGATAATCTTCTCTTACAATTAAACCGTCAGTAATTAAGTTTGACGCCTGACGAGTAGAAAACAGCACTTTTGTTCCCGGCATCGAAGCCACCAAATCGGCGTCGTCTGGAGCCCAACACACAGCAACGTCGGCTTGAAGGGCTTTGAATACTTGTGCCGCTTCGAGTCCCGATTCTACTTTTATCAGTTGAATATCTTTTTCGGTTAATCCATTTGTTTCTAGTACGTTAAGTAGTAACGTGTGCGATGCCGTGCCGGGTGCTACAGCCACTTTTTTGCCTTTCAAGTCGGCTACGGTATTTATTCCTTTGCGCACCACTATCGCATCTGCACCGCGCGAGTAATTCAATATCATTATTTGTTTTGAGCCGATCATATCCGATGCGTTGCCCATTTCTACGGGGCGCACGTCGGTAGTGCAATACAAAAGTTGAATATCTCCGTTTTTAAAGGCGCTTCTTCCTGCGGTAAAATCGTCTTGAATGACTATTTTGAGTTTCACACCAAAACGTTTATAAAATTCCGAGTCTTCACTTGCGGTCAGTCCGCCGTTGCCCCAAATAATGGGTGTAAAGCCCGCATATGTATTGACGCCCAATGTAATGACATCAGCGCTTTTTTTCGACGAGAATAAATCGCTCATGTTTTGCGAATTACCGCCCTTCGACATTTTTAACGTTACTATTCCTATGGCGGCGACTACAATGCCCACCAAAGCGATTTTGACCCACGGTCTGATGATTGTTTTACTCATAACATTCTGAAGTTTAAATATTCATGTGATTAAAATATTATTCGAAGTATCGGTTTTGTGCATTCGGTTCTTTCAATTCTTTAGATTCAATTTCTTTGTATTGAACATATTCGTCTGCATCTATATTTTTGATGTAAGTTGTATTTCCTTCCGCAATTTTGTTTTTTTTGCCAAAATTTTCAAACATTCCGTCAATTCCGAATTTGTCATATCTTTCAATAATTTCGGCGGCTTGCTTGCTTATAATATTGTTGTTGATATTGTGTTCGTCGAGCAATCCTCCCGCTGAATCTATCACATTTTCCATTTCGCCGAGTTTGAGCGAAATATCGTTTGCCATATAATCCATCGCCTCAGTAAATAAAGCCACTTCATCGTCATCGCCTTTCAGAATGCTCATTACGGATTTGAAGGCTTTATGCTGTTCCTTTACGAGTTTGAACTGTTCTTTGCGTAATTCTACTTCATTTTCCGTATCCTGAACCGTAAGAATGGACATTTCTTCCAGCTTTTTGAGGATTTCGTACCATTTTTTACTTTGCTCGTTATAAGCAATATAGGTTTTAATAATGTCGTCGAGGCGTTTTACCTGATTGTTTGCCACCTGCGCTTTGGCAATTTCGTTTTGCACCCGATATTCCTTTACTTTCAAGATTTCCGTTTCTTGTTGCGTTTTTTTCTGTTTGATATTGCTTTCGTTTTTCACAATCAAACCTTTGAGATTGCCCATAATTCCGGATATTTCTTGAATTTTCTGCCGCATATCCCTGATTCTGCGTTCGACAATAGCAATGGGGTCTATCTCAATCAAAAGCCCCGTCAATTTGCGCATCAGCATAAAATAGCTCACGCTGACCATCCGTCGTATGTTTTTATCGGTAAACAGCCATATAATAAGGGCGATTGCTACGCACAACAAAATTAAGGTTACTACATTGGATGCCAGCGTGATAAGAAACGGCAAAATTTTGTAGAGCACCATCAATCCTCCGCCAACAAGCAAACCTGCAACTATTTTTGCCGTTGTACCACCCGGTCTGTCCCAGTTGCTCAATTTGTTTTTTACATCATTTAATTCGGGAAAAGAAAAATTTGTCATTGCAGTATGCTGTTTAATAAGTTTTTATCGGTTGTTAATTGGTTAATCATATAATCAACGCTTTTGTCAAAATCGTTTTCTTGTTTGTCCAACGAAATTTTTGTTTCGCTGGTTTGTGATTGCACAGTCAAGATTTCTGTTTGTTTGGCATTGATTTTAGCATTGATTTCTTCAATTTGCTTTTTCAAACGTTCAATTTCCAATTGCCATTCTGTAATTTCGTTTTTACTTTTCGATGCAAGTTGTTCTTTGTCGTCGATTTCTTTTTTTCTTTTGTTGTTTAACGAGAATTTGCCTTGTTGCCGTTCTTCTTCCAAAAATTTAATATAAGCATCAATACTGTTTAAAATCACCTGTTTAGTAAGTTTCGGGAAGTTGGCTTTCATACTGGCAAAAGCCACCTGAAATCTTTGTGCAGGGTCGGACAGTACGGATTTCAGCGCTTCTGATGCTTGTTTTATTTCCAGGTAGTCAGGTCCTTCCAGATTTTTTTCGTCCAATACTTCACAAAGAGCATCTACCATTTTCTGATTGACTTCGCCACTTGCCGCAACGCGTGGCAAAGTATTTACCACTGGAGAATTGGACGGATGTGGAAGAGACTCGGTTTCTTTTTCTTCCACTTCGGTCAGAAAAATACTTTTAAATTTATCTTTAAATGCCATAATTTGAAACATTTATAGTTATCCTTGCAAAAATACAATTTTTTTTT
>WRFY01000014.1 GCA_009783445.1 Candidatus Azobacteroides sp.
GATGGTACTGCAGATTGTGGGAGAGTAGGTAGCTGCCGTTATTTAAGAAAAGGGTTCAATAACACAAAGGTTTTGAACCCTTTTTTATTTTTTGGCTCTTCCGGTTCACGTGCAAAAATTGTGAAAACTTAGAACTCCTTTCCCCTCTTGTTATAAATTAATGCTGACTACTTGCACGTTTCTTTTATAATGCTTACAATTTGCGTTAATTCTTTTTCTGTTAAATTGGAACCGGAAGGCAAGCTCAAACCCGTATTGAATAAATGCTCGCCAACGCCGTCTCCATAAAAAGGACAATGGCGGAAAATCGGTTGCAAGTGCATGGGTTTCCATAAGAGACGGGATTCAATGTTTGATTCTTGTAGTTTTTCGCGAAGCGTTTGACAGTTGACTCCTCCTGTTTGTGAAGAATCGATCTGTATACACGACAACCAATGGTTGGAAAAGTAGTATTGATCTGGCTCAATGTGTACTTCAATGCCCGGAACATCGGCGAATGCCTCCTGATAAAAGCGGTTATTTTTTCTTCTTGCTTCTACCCTATTTTCGAGTACGGTCATTTGTCCGCGCCCAAGACCAGCTACAATATTACTCATTCCGTAGCTGTAGCCGACTTGAGAATGTTGGTACCAGGGAACTTTGTCGCGCGCTTGTCCGATCAAGAAACGCGCTTCGCGGACGTATTTTTTATTAGTCGACAATAGGACTCCGCCGCCCGAAGTAGTGATAATCTTGTTCCCATTGAACGAAACAGCCGCTATATCGCCGAAAGTTCCGCATTTTTTTCCGTAATAAGAAGAACCCAGCGACTCTGCGGCATCTTCCAACAGGGCTATCTCGTATTTTTGGGCTATTTCCTCGATTTCATGAATTTTGGCTGGCATTCCATAGCCATTAACCCAAATAATGACTTTGGGCTTTCGGCCTTTACGGATACAATCTTGTATGGCTTCTTCTAAAAAAACGGGCGACATATTCCATGTTTGCCGTTCGCTATCAACTAATACCGGTTCGGCTCCCAGATAGATAATTGGATTTACGGAAGCGGCAAAAGTAAAATCCTGGCAGATCACTGGGTCGTTTTGATTTACTCCTAACAAAATCAAAGCAATATGAAGAGCGGCCGTTGCCGAATTTACGGCTACGGCTTCCACATTTTCTCCCAGATACATTTGAATATCTTCTTCGAAACCAGATACATTTTCACCCATGGTGGTGATCCAGTTTTTTTCGATGGCGTCGACAATAAATTCGATTTCTTTCCCGCAAAGGTGTGGTGGAGAAATCCAGATTTTATTTTTACTCATTATTAATTGTTTCCGTTAAACCATTCCATTGTTTCTTCAGACGAAGCATTGACATCCTTCGTCTTGAATAACTTGGCCAAAGTTAAAAATAATATTTTCATATCTAAATAAAAAGAAACATGATTCACGTACCAAACGTCCAATTCGAATTTTTGGCGCCAGCTAATAGCATTTCGTCCGTTAACTTGCGCCCAACCGGTCATTCCGGGACGCACATGATGTCGTTGAGTTTGTTCGGCGTTGTATAGAGGCAGATATTCTTTCATCAATGGGCGGGGGCCTACCAAACTCATATCTCCTTTTAAAACGTTCCAGAGGTTGGGAAGTTCATCTAAGGAATATTTACGAAGAAAACGGCCTATCGGAGTCATGCGCTGCATGTCGGGAAGCAATTGTCCAAATGAATCTTTCCGGTCGGTCATCGTCTTGAATTTAAGCATTGTAAACAGTTTTCCATTTTTACCCGGCCGTTGGTGAGAGAAAAAAGGTTTTCCTTGATTAGCAATGCTTAAAGTAATCAGAAGGAGAATAAAAACAGGCGAGAGGATGATCAAGCCAATGGAGGCGGCTGTACAATCCAAGATTCGTTTTCCGTATTTTTTATACATACTATACTATGAGATAACAGCCCCCATTCAGGCTTTTAAATTATACCAAACGCTATTTTCCTTGAGTAAAGAAGAATAATTTATATTGTTGAATTCTCTGTGCGCAACGGCGATTACCACCGCATCGAATTTTTCTTCAGGCAATTGGCTTACAATACATAATCCATATTCTTGTCTCACTTCTTCGGGATTAGCCCATGGATCATAAACTGTAATCTTCGCATCGTAATCTTTTAACGTATTGACTACGTCGATCACTTTGGTATTGCGCACATCCGGACAGTTTTCTTTGAATGTCACTCCCAGAATAAGAATACGCGAACCTTTTACCAAAATTCCTTTTTTAATCATTTCTTTTGTTACCTGCATTCCCACGTATTCGCCCATTCCATCGTTCATACGCCGACCCGCCAGAATAATTTCGGGATGATAGCCGTACTCTTGAGCTTTTTGTGCCAGGTAATAAGGATCTACTCCCGTGCAATGTCCGCCCACCAAACCCGGTTTAAATGGTAAAAAATTCCATTTCGTACCAGCAGCTTCCAGAACGGCGCCTACGTCGATCGCCATTCGGTCGAAAATCTTTTTCAATTCATTGACAAAAGCAATGTTGACATCACGCTGGGTATTTTCGATGACTTTTGCCGCTTCCGCTATTTTAATTGTCGGCGCTAAATGTGTTCCCGCGCTGATGACCGACCGGTATACGGCGTCTATTTTTTCTCCGATTTCGGGAGTAGAACCGGAAGTGATTTTTTTTATTTTTTCGACCGTATGTTCCTTGTCTCCCGGATTGATCCGTTCGGGCGAATAACCGACAAAAAAATCCTCGTTGAATTTCAATCCCGAAACCTGTTCAATCACCGGGATGCAATCTTCTTCGGTAGCTCCCGGATAAACGGTTGATTCATAAACGACAATATCTCCCCGCGCGATTACTTTACCGATCGTCTCGCTCGCTTTTTTCAAAGAAGTCAAGTCGGGATGATGGTATTTATTCACCGGAGTTGGAACAGTCACGATATAGAAATTACATTTGCGGATCGCTTCTTCTTCATCCGTACAGTACAAGCCTTGCTCATAGGTTCCAATGGGATTTTCGTTTACCAACGTCGATTGCAAACTTTCGGTCGAAACTTCCAGCGTTTGATCTATTCCCAACCTCAATTCGTTGAGTCGCTTTCGGTTGATGTCAAAACCGACTACCGGATACCGCGTAGCAAATAGGCAAGCCAATGGCAAACCAACATAGCCTAAGCCTATGACTCCAATTTTGACTTCCTCCATCCTGTGTTATTTGAAGATTTTATTCAAAGTAATTCAGAATCCGGTAACCGCCGTCTTTCAAATATGCTTCCTTCTTCATTTCTTTTATGTCGCTTGCCATCATATCTTCGATGAGCGTATCCAAAGTATATTTGGGTTCCCACGACAATTTAGTGCGCGCTTTGGTGGCATCGCCAATCAGCAACTCTACTTCCGTCGGACGGAAATATTCTGGGTCTACTTTGACCACTTTATCTCCCTGCCTTTTTTGAATAGGCTTCAGATACTGTTCTCCGATTTTTTTTACAAATACTTCAGCATCAATGGCCGCAATGGCTCCCGTTTCCCCTACTCCTTTTCCTGTAAATTCGATCGTAATGCCGATTTCTTTGAATGCTTTCGAAATAAATTCGCGAATAGTAGTGGTCACCCCAGTCGCAATCACATAATCGTCCGGCAATTCTTGTTGCAAAATCAGATACATTGCTTTGATGTAGTCTTTGGCGTGTCCCCAATCGCGTTTACTCGAAAGATTTCCCATGTATACTACATCTTGAATGCCTAAGGCAATGCGTGATAAAGCGCGCGTCACCTTGCGGGTCACAAAAGTTTCTCCCCTCAACGGCGATTCATGGTTAAATAGAATTCCATTGCAAGCAAACATATTGTATGCCTCGCGGTAATTGACAGTAATCCAATAGGCATACATTTTAGCTACGGCATACGGGCTTCTCGGATAAAACGGAGTGGTTTCTTTTTGTGGAATTTCCTGTACCAAACCGTATAATTCCGAAGTAGAAGCTTGGTAAATACGTGTTTTCGGAATTAAACCCAATATGCGGACGGCTTCCAGAATACGCAACGTACCCAATCCATCGGCATTGGCCGTATATTCCGGAGTATCGAAACTTACTTTCACATGGCTTTGAGCGGCAAGGTTGTAGATTTCATCCGGTTGCACTTCGCTGATAATTCGCGTCAGATTCATGGAGTCGGTCATGTCTCCATAATGGAGGATTAGATTACGGTCTTCCAAATGTGGATCTTGATAAAGGTGATCGATTCGATTGGTGTTGAACAACGAAGCTCTTCGTTTAACTCCATGTACAGTATACCCTTTTTTTATTAAATATTCCGATAGATAAGCTCCATCTTGTCCGGTAATACCGGTAATCAATGCTACTTTTCCCATTATTTTTTATTTAAATACCAATTATATAATTTTTCAACTCCCTGTTCAATATCGATTTGATGGCGCCAACCTAAGCGATGCAATCGGGAGGGATCAGTTAACTTGCGCATCGTACCGTCTGGTTTGTCGGCATTGAAAACGAATGTTCCCCGATAACCTACTGTTTGTCCAATGATTTCGGCCAATTGACGGATCGAAACCTCTTGACCTGTTCCAATGTTGATATGGGTGTTGCGAATTTCTTTTCCTTGAGGCTTCAAATCTTCGAAATTCACCTGTTCCATAACAAACACGCAAGCGTCGGCCATTTCTTCGCTCCAAAGGAATTCGCGCATTGGACGGCCTGTTCCCCAAATTTCTACACTCCCGTTTCCTATTCCGTACTTATCTAATTTGGCTTGAATAGCCTCCTGCGAATCATTTCCTGAAACGCCTTCTATGGGTAGCCGATTCAAATCGTTGCGGAGAGCGTCCCAATTATTTTCCATCAAATTTTTGGCCAAGTATACTTTACGCAACAAAGCCGGCAAAACATGCGATTTTTCCAAATCGAAATTATCGTTTGGACCATACAAATTGGTGGGCATCACAGCGATGAAATTGGTTCCATATTGCAAGTTGTAGCTTTCACACAGTTTGATTCCGGCAATTTTAGCGATGGCATAGGGTTCGTTGGTATATTCGAGGGGCGAAGTCAGCAAACAATTTTCCTCCATGGGCTGAGGCGCTTCCTTCGGATAAATGCAAGTAGACCCCAGGAACAACAATTTTTTCACGCCGTTTTTATAAGCGGCATGAATTATATTGTTTTGTATTTGTAGATTTTCGTAGATAAACTGACCCCGATAGGTATTATTGGCGACAATTCCTCCCACTTTGGCTGCCGCCAGAAAAACGTATTGAGGTTTTTCCCGCTCAAAAAAAGCAAAAACAGCTTTTTGATCAGTCAAATCCAATTCTTCAATCGTTTGCAAAAGAAAATTGGTATACCCTTTTTGTTGTAAATTTTTCAGTAAAGCCGAACCTACCAATCCCGTATGGCCGGCCACATAGATTTTAGCGTTTCTTTCCATACAATTTATTTTCATTGCTTTTAAGTTTACAAAAATAAGACATTTATTTCAAATAGTATCCATAATGTTTTCTCTAAATTTCATTATGATGTTCGTAAACAATAGTTGCGATTATATCCACAAAAATAGCGAAATTATTTATCTTTTTTATCCTCTTTTTAAAATAAAAACAGCTTTAGAAAATTTCTAAAGCTGCTAATATCTTGATGTTAAGTTT
>WRFY01000015.1 GCA_009783445.1 Candidatus Azobacteroides sp.
ATAAATACGCACCTATAAATTTAAAATAATGATAATAAAATGAATAAATATAAATATTAAAATTTATCAGTAAATATTAATGACGTTTATTATATTACCAGTTGCGATTATGAATGCATCCCGTTGGGCTGTACCTATCAAAAACAAAATCATCCACAAAAGAAAGGGAAAAAACACAGCCAACTCTCCCTGAGACGACACTTTAAAAATACCGATTTTCATCGCAATTCTCAATAATAAATCCTCTTAATTGACCGACTTCATTCAACTGCGTTTTTCCATTGTTCGTGCTGCGCACGCAACGAAAACTTAATTGTTAAGCGCAATCCACAAAGCGGCACACACAACTACAGGCAAAGCGGGCAAGCCCGATGATGGCATTATGGAGACAAGAATTTACAAAGGTTCGTGCGAACTGTATACTTGCAAATTTCTATAAAAATTTCTCCTGCATGCACTCGTTTTCATAAAACAGCTCGTTGTAAGTAGTGCTTTTTTTATCTCATTTTTCATTTTTTTGTTTTTGGAGAAAAATCTTAAGCTAAAGGATTTTGAGATTGTATGCACTTTACTAATATACCTTTATGTGTCAAAATATCTTGAAATAACTCTGTTCCTGTAGCTTTTGGTCCAAAATATATTTTATCCACATAGTTGGGGATTTTTAAATATTCCACATACATTTGTTTGTAATCATTACTCGTCTTAATTTTTGATTCTGCAAGACTATGTATTTTCACTATTCTACATTCTTGTTCCTCCTGAAAGGCAATATGTTTGGTAAGATAACGCAAATTGATTAGCAATTGCCCAACAATTTCGAGGTCTAAATTTGTTTTCTTTACAAAATCTTTCAATTCATTCATTTGTTTCTCTATATTTTTAGTCAGTTTACTAATATAGTCTCTGTAATTTTCAATTTCAAGTTTGATTTTATCGTTTGTTTTATTATTTTCCTTTCCTTCTCTGTAAAAGAGGTATTCTTCTTTTTGTCCCACACTTTCTATTCTTTGTGTTTCAGGGTCAATATAAATACAACGAAATAGTGCGTGCTTTTCTCCTTCATTTTTTTCATCCCTTTTTATTCCTATTATAGCCATTTTTGCATCTGCTTTGAAAAAACTATTATGGAAGACAAGCGACAAACCTGTTCCTTCCTTTCCGTCTTCTTTTCCGTAGAGTCGGAATTGATTCAAACGGTCGTGATTAAAAGTAAAACAACCTGCAAAAGCACTATAATCTTTATTAAGTATTTCTTTGGTTGGGCAGTCGTCTTTTTTAAAGAAAAAATCAAGTAAAGTCTTACCTTCGGTTGGGTCATTTGAATAATTAATGGCATTTAATTTGAAATTTGATTTTTCAAATAACATACTTTGCGCTGCCGTTTTACTCGTGTATGTTGCTACTTCTTTTTCGTTTTCATTGTTAATATGTAACTGAATGATAATTAAAATAGAATAAATATAAGCCATTTTATAATCCTCGGATTTGTCCTTATCTTTCTCTATTGTTTTATTGAAAAAATTATCATTGTCCAATACGGAAAAAAAAATTTCATTTGGAACAACTTTTTCTCTATTTTCATTATGTAGAAAAACAAGTATTTCCAAAATATCCTTTTGGGATTTGACGAAATAATCTCTTGCATCTTCTTCTTGATTTAAAGTAAAATATAACGCACCTTTGATAAAAAACAGATTAGAATATTTTTGTTCTTCTGTCGCTCTTTCAAAAACTTTAAGATATTTTTTAATAGCCTTTTTATTTTGTTTGATTTTTACCAAATTAATAAGCGTAAAACCCTAATTATTAAAAGCGGTATCAAAATCTGAATTTAACTGCGTAGCCCTTTTATATTTTTCAAAAGATTGAATAAATAAGTCTTCATTTTGTGTAATTTCACCTAATTCAGCAAGTGCGCTCCCCCAATTATTAAAAGCAACATCATCATCTCTTTTTAATTGCGTCGTCTTGTCGTATTGCTCAAAAGATTGGTAAAGTAAACTTTCAGATTGCTGAAATAAATTTTTGTCTTTTTTTATTTTGGCTAAATCAACAAGTGCATTTCCCCAATTATTAAAAGCATCAATATACCCATAATTTAACCTTGTTGCTTTATCAAAATTATCAAAGGATAGGTAAAATAAATCTTCATCTTTTTTTATTTTGGCTAAATCATAAAGCGCAAGTCCATAATTATAAAAAACCTCATCATCTTTTTCTTTTAATAATTCAGAAGCTTTTTCATATTTTTCAAAAGACAGACGAAATAAATTCTCATTTTGTGTAATTTCTGCTAAATCAGTAAGAGAAAGTCCCCAATTATAAAAAGCACAATCATCTCTTGGCTCTCTCTTGGTAGCAGTATCAAAACAGTTCGCAGCTTCTTCAAAATTACCTTGATTGTAAAATTCATTTCCTTTATCAAGCCAATATTGTGAATCTTTTTCTGCTTCTGTCTATTTGTTGTCTTTTGTCTTATTTTTCATTTTTTCTAATCTGTCAAATTACTAACTTTCAATTCTTTTCCTTCCTTATTTGTTACTAAAGCTTCTATGAAAAACTGCTTGTCTCCTTTAGTCCAGTATTTTCAAGCATATTGTTGCTTATCACTACATTGCTGATTTTTTGCAAGGTTTTGAAAACTAATGTGATGGCACTTTTACTTGGCCGAAGTGGATAAGCTTTTATGGAAAATATTGCATCATTCATTCTTGCTTTCGAAAAGTGACATACCTATTTATCTTCATTTCCAGGGCATCCAAACAATTTCATCGTACAAGTATGGAGAAGTTTTTAATAATTGTCATTTTTCATTAGCAGGTTTGCAAATATATAGTATGCCTATGAATAAATCAAACTTTTCATGTTAAAATTAATCATTTTTCGACAAATTACAGATCATTTGCTAAACAAGGTATTTTTCACTTCTGCCTCTCGCTCCGTGACTAAGAAAAATAATTTTGAATCGCGTCAGTCCATCGGGATAAGTGCGCAACGAAAAGGTGCAGAAATGTTTGAGCAATACCTCGCGAATGAACATCAGACCTAATCCCTGTCCGTGCGGTTTGGTAGAAAAAAATGGAGTGAACAGTTTGGATTCGGTTTCCTTATCAATGCCTTTTCCGGTATCGGCTATTTCTATGCTTGGGGGGAGATGAGCGGTGCGGATATAGACGCATCCGCTTTGACCGATCGCTTCGGCTGAGTTTTTAATAATATTGACTAAAACTTGTTCAAACAAGAGGCTGTCGATGGAAACGATCAATGGTTTTTCGCTCAATTCCATCTGAATTTGAATATCATGGTTTCGGCAAATCATTTCCATGAAATGCTTGCAGGAAGCCACTAAGGCATTCAGGTCTTGTTCGCGGAATTGAGGCTCTGGAATGCGCACTACTTCGGCAAAACCAGAGATAAACCGACTCATGCTGTAACAACGTTCCGTTGCAATTTGCAAGATGGAATTGAGTTCCTTGCTATTCTCCATCGATTGGAGGGTATCTAAAATCGATGCAATACCGGCTGTTGTATTATTCACCTCATGGGCAATCATGCGGATGACTTTTTCATAAGCTTTTTTTTCCGCTTTGAAAACTTCTTCCGTCAATGTTTCGATCAGGTAGAAAGGATGTGGAAAACCTTTATCTATAAAGGACAAATGGGTGCATTTATACACATTGGCGTCGCTGAGCCGCAACACTTGCGAGCTGTTTCGTTCGATTTGAATCAATTCCGAAGCCAAAGGCCTATCCAGTTCTTTCAAGGATTTTCCGATGATTTTTTCCGGCAGATCCAAATCAAACAGTTTACAAGCCGCCGGATTCGCAGAAACGATCCGTTCATCGAAATTCAGAATAACGACTCCCAGCGGCGAAGCATGAATCAATAAATCCATGAACTGGTTTTGTTCCCTTATATGAAGGCGTTCGTTTTTCAATTGTTCCATCATTCGGTTGAAAATATCGACCACTCGATCGGCTTCTGGTTGGCCAACACGCCTCAAGCGAGAACCGAAATCCTGTTCTTTCAACAGTTCCATTCCATCGCCGATGATTTGCAGGGGTTTGATGATTCGATGATAAAAAACGATCAGATAAGCCGCCGCTATTCCGCTTAATGTTTCGGCAGCCAAAAACAAGTAAAAAGAAGCCGCGCGAAAAGCATTGTATAAGAGTACCGCCAGAACGGCCGTCACTAACAGAATAAAAATTCCAAAAAATCCTCTGAGCCTCATAAACGAATCCCGTATTTTTCCATTCGGCGGTACAGAGCCGCCCTGCTGACGCCTAAAGTCGAAGCCGCTTTGGACAAATTACCCGACTGTTTTTCAATTGCTTGCAAAATTGATTGTTTCTCCAGTTCATTCAAAGTTAATTCGCTCCCATTTGATCTTTCAATTGTTTGCGGATCGGTATTTTGAGAAGCAAAATCAGTATGGTCCAAGACGTCTTTACCGGAAATCAAAAGCGTGCGTTCCACTAAGTTTTTCAATTCTCGGATATTTCCCGGATAAGGCAACGATTGCAGATAAGCGAACGCCTCTTGCGTCAATTCCGGACGAGGCAAACCATTCGCTTCCGCTTGTTTTCCAGCAAAATACTGCGCCAGCAAGGGAATATCTTCTTTTCGTTCGCGAAGCGGAGGCAAATGAATAGTTATCAGATTGATACGATAAAACAAATCTTCGCGGAACGAATGTTCGGCGACTTTCTCGCGGAGGTTGCAATTGGTTGCGCTCACTACCCGGACATCCGTCCGGCGCGGACGACTGTCGCCCAACGCTTCAAATGTTTGGTCTTGCAAAACACGCAATAATTTGACTTGGCAAGAAAGATCCAAATCGCCGATTTCATCCAAAAATATAGTTCCCTTATCGGCTAATTCAAAACGTCCGGCACGATCGGCGTACGCATCGGTAAAAGCGCCTTTTTTGTGACCGAACATTTCGCTTTCAAAAAGGCTTTGCGAAAGTCCGCCTAAATTAACTTTTACAAACGCTTCTTTGGCCCGAGGACTGTTGGCATGAATGGCTTCGGCAATCAACTCTTTCCCCGTTCCGCTTTCGCCGGTAATCAAAACGGAGGCTTTGGTCGGCGCTATTCGCGATACCAAACTGAGTATTTCCGTCAGGGCTTTGCTTTTTCCGACAATTTTATCGAAATGAAAATCTGTTCGCTTGAAAGGACTGGCTTCTATTGATTTTTGTTCGCTCAAATCCAGCGCCGTCCGGATCGAATTGAGCAAACTCAAATTGTTCCACGGTTTAGTTACAAAATCGAAAGCGCCGGCGCGCATCCCTTCCACTGCCAACGAGATGGAACCCCACCCCGTAATCAAGATCACCGGCGTAGAAGGACGAAAAATCTTCACTTGCTTGAGCAAGTGAATTCCTTCTTCTCCAGAAGTAGTCAAGCTGAAATTCATATCCATCAGGATCAAACGGGGAGCCTCCTTCCGGACTCTGTCGAGAAGTTCACCAGGGGTTGCAACCGCCAACGCTTCGTATCCCGCCCATTTCAATAAAAACGTCAACGAAGAACGGACAACAGTGTCGTCATCAATAATCAAAATCATTTGTTAATTTGTTTATCGGAACGCAGAGGATGCAGATAAGACTCTCACGCTATCTATGCATATCTGTTCCCTCGCATTATCTGTGCGCTTAGCTTATTACAATCAATATCTAAGGTCTTCGTACGTTACTACTCAGGTAGTCAATATGATTGATTTTTAAACATATATATTAATAACGAAAAAATATTTTTCTGGATTAAAAAATGCTAAAATGCTTATAA
>WRFY01000016.1 GCA_009783445.1 Candidatus Azobacteroides sp.
ATTTTTTGGCTCTGTCCAATTGCATCACGTAGGCTTTTGAAGCATTGAGCAATACTCGACTCTTGAAACTTTCCGACCAATACATCTGCATTTCCACAAGAAACTGTCGACCGTCGGCATCGGTACAACGTACATCTACAACGGAAAGGCGGAGTACTTCGATTTCGGGCAACAATTCACTCGTTTGATATTCAATACTTACAATAGGTTTATCAAGGGGTAACAAGCTATTAAGTAGACTCATGCAAAGATTTTTATGTTCGCCGAACACCCGCTTAAAAGCTAAATCATTTTTGGGATCAAGATAGCGTGCCATCGTATTCTTTTTTTATGCGTTTATTTTTCAAATACAAAGGTATAAAAATTATTGCCAAATCTCGCCATCCTATTCACTTTGGGTTCTAAGTCACGTTTTATTCTACCCATTCTACTTTTCTTTTTTCGACGTACCACAACCGCCCCTTTACATTCGGATAATGCATGCTTTTCAGAAGTTCCATGTATTGCTTTACCTGTTTTTTGTGTGCGTTGTGCATTTCTCCAAATTTGTAGTCGATGACGAAAGTTGCACCGTCCGACATCAGGACACGGTCGGGACGTTTACTGACGATTTCCCCCTTCTCTTCGGTAAGGATGGAACATTCTCTGTAACTTTCGTATTCTCCATGGAACCAGTCCTCTACTTGCGATTCGCGGATTGCTTCCCGTATTTTGTCGATCGACAATTGTTTGTCGCTTGGTTGGATTAACCCTTCGATGACGAGCGAGTCAACTGCTTTTTCGATATCCTCCCAGCGATTGATCTGTTCAAATAAGCGGTGCATGATATTTCCGTAAAGCAACCCGCTTTTTCCCGCCTTGGGGACGGAAGGAGAAAGGGGATCATCTGTTTTGGCAAGTATTTCTTCTTTCGAAAGAACAGCTGGCGTTGCGTTTATAAATTCCCTTGATTGATTGGACTGTCTGAAAATAGACTGGCCTGGATGGAATTCTTTAGAAACAAAAGAAACCATCCACGGAGAAGGACTTTGCTTCAATAAATTATCTACCGGCTGAGCAGATTTCGACAGATGCCCGTCGGTTTCGTTCGCTAAACTCCCTTTTTCAAAACGTCGATTTTCTTCGTCCCACCTTCCATCTAATTCAGAAATGCTCAGTTGCAGCAAATCCGAAACCGCCGCTATTTTGTGGATATTATCTAAAGTCTTTTTATATTTGGCCAGCAGGATCAGATTTTTTTCCGCACGTGTAAATCCCACATACAGAATGTTCAGATTATCCATCCAGGATTGAGCAGTTTCTTCTTCATATTCGAAAGAAAAAACCGTGTCGGACATGTTTTTCGTATAAGCGACCGGTAAAAGTTCCAATGGATATGAACCTTCTTTGGGGCCGCACCAGACCGTAGAGCCGTTTTTTGGATTTAAATCCCAATCACAATATGGAATGATTACTGTGTGAAATTGTAATCCCTTCGATTTGTGGATCGTCATGGCGCGGACGCCGGCTAGGCCGGAACCTGCTGGAATAGACAAATCCGCCAAATTGTCCTCCCAGTAGCGAAGGAAATGAGGAATATCGCCTGGGTTTGCATCCAGATATTTGGAAAGGGAATCGTAAAAACTGAAAAGATAAGCCGATTGACCTTCTATTTCATCTAATTGGAAAAAACGGTATAGATAACCGCATAACTCGGACAACGGCATGCAACGTATTTCTTCTCTTTGCAGCAGAGAAACGGCAGCCGATTTTTCATTCAGGTAATAGTCCAATTGTTCTCGTGCAATCATGTTGTCCGGATCGGCGATCACTCGCAGCGCTTCTATAATGATTCGGAGGGCGAGAGACGATTTCAGTTGAAAAGCTTCATTGGAAATGATATTGAGGTAATGCTTTTGAGCCATTTCCGGCTGATTTTCCTTGAGCGAAGCCAAGTACTCGGCCAAAACGATAATCTCCTTGTTTCTGCGCGTCAGAATGCAAATACGGCTGGCGGGAACTCCCGCTTCCGATAATTTTTTCAATTGGAGGAAGACGGCTTCTTTCATCAATTCCGAATAGGACATTTCTTCTTTTTTGTTGGAAATGAAGTCGATAGAAACATATCCGGCTGTTGTTTTTTTCTTTGTCTGCTGATGGACTTCGTTTTCACTGTAAGCCAATGGAAAAGGGGAAGAAGAAAGGTTTTTCAATTGATAATTACACAATTGGTCTAACAGAGAAGCGGCCTTCGCAAAAAATAAATTGTTGAAATCGACAATGATTTTTTCACTTCGATAGTTGCAATCCAGCGGTCGGGCTACCGCGTTCAATTCTTTTTCGATTTGATTCAGTATCCTCCAGTCGCCATTCCGCCAACGGTAGATGGATTGCTTGACGTCTCCGACAATCAGACTGAAATCGTCGGTAGATAAAATATTGGAAAGTAGCGCTTTGAAGTTATTCCATTGCAAACGGGAAGTGTCCTGGAATTCGTCGATCATGACATGGCGAATTTCCGAGCCTATTTTTTCGTAAATAAACGGAGCATCCGAATGATCGATCATCCGATTGAGAAACATCGCTGTATCGGACAGCATAAACCGGTTGTTTTCGGCGTTTTGTTCTGTAATTTCTTGGGTAATATCCCAAATTAAGCCCAACTGGTGAAGATTTTGCGTAATCATTCGCGAAGTCCGCATGATTTTCAGATGACTGATGCAATTGTTCAGTAAAGGAAGAAAAGACGAAGACGCCAACGTCAGCAATTCCTTTCGCCGTTTGTGGGTTTTGCTGCTCCAGGAAGCGGGATCTGCGCAACAGTCCAGAATCGTTTGGCCGATTTCGACGGTATAGTCACCCTCGGCCAATTTACGCAAAAAACGAATGGGAATTCCTTTGTAGATGAAATCTCCTTCCTCCAGATCATTCGCCTCCAACAATTGTTGCGTTTGCTGGTAAGCCTTCCTGAAATCGGCTTTGCACTCTTTTTGAAGTTGCCCCTGCTCTTTTTTCAGTTCTTTGAAAATCAGAGGATTTTCCTTCAACTGTTTGCGTAAAACCGGTTCATGTTCCTGAAAAAACTCATTGTAAATACAATTGCTGAATTCAAATATCTCGTTTTCGATGCGCCAGTTGCGCTCGTCGTCCAATTTTTGTTCGATATAAGTAGTAAGCCATTCCAAAATTTGCTTATTTTGGCTGGCTTTTTCGATGGTTGCATGAACGGCTTCCTGCAAAACCCGCTGCGTATTCATTTCCAGGTTGAACTTGGAACCTCGTCCCAATTCGCGTGCCAGGTTGCGTAAAACCCGTTGGAAAAAGCTGTCAATGGTGGTGATATTCAGGCGGCTGTAATCGTGGAGTATATTGTACAGCGCAACCTCCGATTTTTCGCGTATCTGCTTCTCTGTCAAACTAAAATTAGCTTCCTTCAAAGCGCCTTGCAACGAATGTAGGAATTCGGCGGAATCTTTCGTGTTAAGCGTCAAACCATACAATTCGGACAGGATGCGGTCTTTCATTTCGCCCGTGGCGTCTTTGGTAAACGTCACGGCTAAAATATGCCGATAATTGTCTTTCGAAGAAGCCATTAACAATTCACGGATGTATTCCATGGCTAAAGTGTAAGTTTTACCCGCACCTGCTGAAGCTTTGTAAATTTTTATTTTTGACATACTTGAAAAATCGGGACAGTTATCTATTTCTATCCTTGCAAAAGTATAATTTTTTTAGTAATTGTCAATAATAAAAACGGTTTTTTATCTGTTTTTGCAATAAATGATAAATAAAAGCAGCCGAATGATGAAAAATAGGAATATCTGCAATTTTTTCATAAGTATGTCGCAAAAATCCGTTTTAAGAGCCAATTTCTTCCTTGTCGGCGTTCTACAAGGTATGTCGCTATAATTAATTGATGAACAAATCATTATATTATTTTTTTATCGAACGCATCGCTATAGCAATTAGCATCGCAAAAGAATTACATGTTGATTATCAATCATATACAGTGGTAATTAGTAATAGTTTATAATTGTTAAATATGCATTAATTCTATTGTAAATTATTATTTTACAGTAGATTAAATAAGCATGTTTTTTAGAATGCCGCCAATTATTTTTTGTGCATTTTTTGACAGAATAAGTGGAAAATCAGGATCATTTTGTAGATAATATTGTTTTTTTCTCTATCTTTGAAGCAATTATTTGCTCTAATACCCGATATTCTAATGAAAAACCGATTGTCTTTGTTTTTTTCTCTTTGCATCTTTGCGATAGCAAGCCTTGTTTCTTGTACAAAAACCGATCATGCAGCTGAAATCTTATCGACAGCAGAACAGATACTTGAACAATCTCCCGATTCTGCCTTGACTCTTCTCGATTCCATTCCCAATCCTTACCAATTGAACGATCAAGAACAGAATCGATATGGGCTGTTGCAAATACAGGCCAAAGACAAATCGTATATAAGTATAGCTTCTGATACCGTCATTTTCGAGATAAGAGATTATTACCAACAGAAAAACGATGCGGAAAACACAGCGCTATCGTCCTTCTACTGTGGGCGGGTATTGCAGGAACAGGGCAAGAACGAAGCGGCTATGGAGGAATATCTGAAAGCCGACGAACAGGCGGAAAAAACAAAAAATACCAATCTGAAAGGTTTATCGCAAAGTCTCATCGGTGAGATATTTCTAAAAGAGTTGGCTCCTGCAGAGGCCGTTAAGCATTTCAAGATCGCAGCTCAATATTTTCATGAAGCCAAAAATGTAAAAAACGAAATTATTTCATATAATCACATGGGCAATGCCTATTTGATGAATTCTCTGAACGACAGCGCTTTTTATTACTACGACAAAGGACTCCAATTGGCGAAAGTCCATAACGACAGTTCGCAAATAGCGGCAATCACACAATGTATAGGCGTTGCATATTGTGAAACAAGCAAATACAAAATGGCTGAGAAGTGTTTCAAAAATGCGGCTGAATATACCACCCGCAGCAATGATAAAATGATATTATACCTGAATTTTTCCGAAGCATTTTATGGAATGGGAATGTTGGATTCGGCACAAGTATACATCAATCAATCACGATCCTTTTTAACGGATAGCAGTAATATTTTTGTGGCTGCGGATATATACAAAATGCTGTCCCTGATAGCGGAAAAACAAACCGATTGGAAGCAATCGCTGGGATATTATAAAGTCTATGCCGATAACTTAGGAAAAATTATGAACGAAAATAAGGGCAAAGAACTGTTGGAACTCCAAAAAAAATACAACTACGAACATTTGCAAAACGAAATCAATCAGCTGAAAATCAGAAGTCTGACAATATACGTTTTATTCTTGATTGCATTATTGGCAATCGCATTGTTGGCTGTGTTTTTTTACAAAAGATCGATGGATAATAAAAAACTAGCATTGGAAAGAGAAAGTCAAATGATAGAAGCCGAAAACAAAATATACCACTTAGTCGAACTGTCGAACAGCTACGACGAAAAAGAAAAGTCATTCAGAAGTTTGCTGTTGAGCCACTTCGATATTTTAAAAAAAACAGCCTTGCTCAAACAATATTTAAGGAAGGATGATGAACAATCGCATCAGTTGGTCAAAAAATTCAATGAAATTGTTTACGGACAGGAATGGCTGAATTGGGATATGCTATATCAAGATATGAACCACATCCATAATGGACTATTTAGTCGTTTAAAAAGCCGTTATCCAATATTGAATGAAGATGAATTTCGTATTTGTTGCCTAACATACGCCGACTTTAGTTGTCCCGAAATTGGAATCTTTATGGGATTAAGTCCGAATACTGTGCAAATGAAACGGTCGGCAATACGGAAAAAATTAAGAATAGAACCACAGGGCGACATACAAATCTTCCTTGAAGCTCAGCTTCGATCATAAATAATCCATGCACACCCCATATTAACAAATTTTAAAAACGCTACTAATTAACATTTTACATTTTCTCCAACCAGAAAAAACCCATATATGAGCCATAGCCTATTGGAAGG
>WRFY01000017.1 GCA_009783445.1 Candidatus Azobacteroides sp.
GATAGCTGATAATGCTCAAGTATTCGAAAATGCTAAAGTATATGATAAAGCTCAAGTACACGGAAATGCACAAGTATGCGGTAAAGCTCAAGTATTCAGAGATGCTCGAATATCCGGCGGTGCGTTTGTATTCGAAAATGCTAAAGTATATGATAAAGCTAAAGTACACGGAAATGCACAAGTATGCGGTAAAGCTCAAGTATTCGAAAATGCTAAAGTATATGATAAAGCTAAAGTATTCGGAGATGCGTGGGTATACGAAAATGCTAAAGTATATGGAGATGCTCGAATATCCGGCGGTGCGTTTGTATTCGAAAATGCTCAAGTATGCGGCAAAGCTCAAGTATTCGGAGATGCTATAATACGTGGGAATGCGGATATTTTTTCAAATGAACATTATTGTTGCTTTCAATCATTCGGAAGCAGAGGAAGAACAACAATCGCTTTTCGCGAAAAAGATAACGGAATAAAAATCAATTGCGGATGTTTTTTCGGCACGTTGGAAGAGTTTGAAAAGAGCGTGGAAAGCACGTATGGAGACGATCCGTACGGGAAGGAATACAAGGCAATCATAGAGGTGATCAAAGTGAAATTCAATTTGAAATAGCGTTAAGCAGGTTTTTTTATTATATAAATGATTATGGAATTGATTAAGAGAAAATTGAATGTATGTGATGCAGAGGGTTGGTACCTGATGCAGGATGAATTCAGATATTGGTCAGAAGACATTGCGGATGGAGATACGGGCGAAATGGTTTCGATCGAACGGAACAAAATTTTGATAAAAAAGGGAGCAAGACTGACCCTCATTGACCTTTCTACCCTTCGTGCCAATGGAATAAAGGACGTTTATGTTTCCAACGTTCCATTGAAAGGAAATCAGGAAAAAAGGTTGAATCTCTGGGAAACGGTATTGAAAATTTGGTCTCAAAAGGGAGAAAGCAAAAAGACTTACATAGTTACGGCTGAATGTCCTGCCGAAGCCGAAAAGTACATATCCGAATGGCATGAATTAAATGTAGAATCGGATTTCGAACTGATCAAGGTAAACAAGTTTGTTTGCAACAAAATAATCAAGATGTATGATGCCGAACGGGAAGAATACGAAGAAAACGAAAGTAAAAGAATAAAATGGTATAAATGCCAGCTTTACACCCTGTTCGACGAAGACGGCGATAACGGCAATTCATCACAAAAAATCACGCTTTGCCAGGCAGCCAATTTTGAAAAAGCCCTTAAAGCCGTTAAGTTCGTTCTGGGAAAAGACGAGTATGAAAGCGTTTACAATACCTTCAAACTTGTACAGGAACAGAAAATTGAGGAGGTTTTCATACCGGATGAAAAAGTAAATTATTATTCAGAAATTGAATTATGAAAGAAATAATAAGCATACAAAAATTAGATAAACCTGCTCTAATAGATCAAGGGGATGGTTATCTGGATATACTCCTGTTTATTGTGTTTTATAAAACAGATAACGAAGATATTTTATACGAATACATTGGCATGTCCAACTTTGAAAGCGGATTAAATTACATCTCGTTAGCTGAGAGTACGGATCACGGAAAAAGATTAATTTTCGAGGATAAGTTCAATTATGAAGCTGTTTTGTCGTGCCTTGTAGAAAGCAAAGAACATGTTTATGGAAATTGTCCGGAAGATATAAGAGACCGCAGCAAAGAATATTTGGATAAGATAATAGAAAGAGTAAAATTTAATCCTTACAAATAGCAAATGATTACGCTTCGATCCAATCAAGAAGAACCCATCCGGAAGGCGGTAGAATTTTTCAACGCAAAAAAATCTGTTCCTTCCCTGATTGTGTTGCCTACTGCATGGGAAAAATCCATCCTGACGGCTTTTGTTGCCAAAGAATCCAACGATAAAATTTTGGTATTGCAACCGTCGAAAGAACTTTTGGAGCAAAATTACAGAAAATACGTCTCTCTTTGCGAATTGGAAACGCAAGCCGGTATTTATTCCGCTTCCTTCGGACGCAAGGATATCAACAAAATAACGTATGCCACTATCGGCAGCATTAAGAATCTGGGGAAGCTGTTCAAACAACTGGGATTCAAAAAAATGTTGATTGACGAAGCACATCTTTATCCTCGTGAAGCTGACAGCATGCTGGGAACATTTCTTGCCGAATCCGGCATTACACATGTTTTGGGCATCACCGCCACGCCAATCAAATTGCAGCAAAATACCGATTTGGACGGCAACCGGTTTTCCAAATTAGTGATGCTCACCAGCCGATCGAAGAAAGGTAATTTTTTCAAGGAAATAATATATGTGGGCCAGGTGCAGGAAATGGTAGAGTTTGGTTATTGGAGCCGTTTGGAATACCGGACAACCGGATTCGACGGTTCCAAGTTAATTTACAATTCTTCCAAATCAGAATATACCGAAGAAAGCGTATTGCTTGCATTTAACGAAAATAATATTCATGAAAAAATAAAACGGCAACTCAATGAAAACAACGACCGAAAACACATTCTGGCGTTTGTTCCTTCTGTACGGGAGGCTATTGATTTAAGCCGGCAATACCCGAATTCGGCATCTATCTACGGAGAGATGAACAAAACGGAAAGAGAAAAGGTTATAAACAATTTTCGGACAGGAAAGACTCGAGTAATTTTCAATGTCCGCGTGCTTTCAACCGGATTCGACTACACCGGAATTGATTGCATTATTCTGGGAATATCCACGGCGTCCATTGCCCTGTATTATCAAATAATAGGGCGCGGCACCCGAATAGATCCAGACAAAAAGGATTGTTTGATCATTGACCTTGCCGGCAATGTAAACCGCTTTGGGCGGGTTGAAGACCTGCGCTTTGAAAAAGGGAGAATATGGAGAATGTTTGGTACGGAGGGGAAGCTTCTATCCGGCATCCCTATCCATGATATTGGAAAGGTAACGCAGGAAGATGTCAGCTGCTTGGAAACAACGGCTAAGGAAAAGGCGCTGATTTTAGAAATTATGCCTTTTGGAAAATACAAAGGGAAACGCATTGCCGATATCCCTATTGGTTACAAGCAATGGATGTTAGATAAATTCGATTGGACGGCAGCAAACGAAAGCCTTCGCAATTCGATAGTAAATAGTATGCAGCTGGAATCTGTGTGCGAATATCAATAAATTATGGAACGAAGCTCGTTCGTGTTTTATAAAGATTGGATGGAGGCGGTTAGGGGTTTGCCGGATGACGTCAGGCTTGATATTTACGAAAGCGTAATAGAGTACGCGACCACGGGAAATGTCAAGGGGTTGAAGCCTATGGCAAGCATCGCCTTCAACTTTATAAAAACGACAATAGATAGGGATATTGAAAAATATGTGTCTATTGTAGAGAGGAATAGGAATAATGGGAACAATGGAGGAAGGCCTAAAAAAGAGAGCTTGAAAAACCCAAATAACCCAGTGGGTTTTTTGGGAACCCAGAGAAACCCAAAAAACCTTGATAATGATAATGATAATGATTTAAATCCCCCCTTACCCCCCTTAACGGGAGGCAAGGCGGTTGCGGATGAAAAAACATGGCGTGATGACTTTGAAATGTACCTGACAGACTTGCGGGAAGCCTACAAGGCGATCGTAATTGATACTGCGTACATAACCGAAAGGGCTAAGTATCATCCGGGTATGAACATCAAACTGTCGTTGGAGAAAGCCTGCAAGGAATTTTGGGCGACAGAGGCGGGATGGACGCATAAGAAAAAATCGAAATCAAAGGAATTGAATTGGAAATCCACGCTAACCAAGTCTTTAGATCAAAAATGCAATCAAGTTTGGTTGCAGAAAGGAGAAGCAAATGAAACAGGAACACAAAAAACAATCGGTTATGTCTGAGCTTGAAAACGTTCGGATTATGCCGCAAGCGTTGGAACTGGAGGAAGCTGTTTTAGGAGCCGTTTTGCTGGAAAAAACAGCCTTTGAAACGGCAGGCAATATTCTTTCGCCGGATATGTTTTACTTGGAAGCCAACCGGCTGATATTCACGGCATGCGCCGAATTGGAGGCTGAAAGAAAGCCGATCGACCTGCTGACGGTTATTGAGCGGATCCGGCAAAAAGGAGAATTGGAAGCCATAGGAGGAGTGCAGTACATCGTATCCATTTCGCAAAAAATCATCTCTTCCATTCATTTGGAATATCACTGCATGATTGTGAAAGACAAGTATTTGCATAGAAGATTGATTGAAGCTTGTTCGGCGAATATCGCTCTCGGATTCGATGAAACGGAAGACATTGACGAAACGGTTGCAAAACTGAACGGCGAAATAGAACGGCTGCAGGAAGAGATTGTCGGGAAAAAAGATACGATCCATATCTCGGAAGCGGCCAAACAATCCATCGAACAAATGCACGTTCGGATAGCCCGTCGGCGCGAAGGAATAACGCCCGGAATACCGACCGGGTTTGCCGATCTGGATGCGCTGACAAACGGCTGGCAACCTGAAAAGTTCATCGTTTTGGCCGCAAGGCCTGGGGTTGGAAAAACGAGCATTGCAATAAAATTGGCGAAAACAGCGGCCGCAAGCGGGACGAAAGTCGTTTTCTTTTCGCTCGAAATGGGAGAAACGGAGCTTACGGACAAGATGATCATCGCCGAGGCGCAAATAAACGCCGACGAATACAATTCCGGAGCCTTGCCGCCCGAAGCGTGGAGCCGTGCGGAAACGGTTGTGTCAAATATCTCTAAGCTACCAATCTGCATCGAATCCAATCCCAATGTTACGGTCAGGAATATCGTAAACAAAGCCCGTCTGCTTAAAAAGCAAGGAAAATGCGGAATGGTCGTTATCGACTACCTGCAATTGATTGCCGCTCGGCAAGGGCGTACCAGGGAACAGGAAGTAAGTGAAATATCCCGATTGCTGAAAATTCACGCAAAAGAATTGAAAATCCCCTTTATCGTCCTTTGCCAGATGAACAGGGAGATAGAATCGGAGAAAAGAGAACCGCGTTTGTCCGACTTGCGCGAATCCGGCTCTATTGAACAAGATGCAGACATGGTAATCTTTATATGCCGTCCGGGCATGTACGTAGAGGAATTGCGCGACAAGAAAACCAATGAGCTGCTTGAGAATTACATCGAACTTCTTGTAAAAAAACATCGGGGAGGGAAACTTGGGAAAATCCGAATAAAACACAATGATTCGATGACGGAATTCTATGACTGGGATTATCGAAAACAGGCCGGACAAGCTCCTGTAAGAGAAGCAAAAAACATTTATGAAAAAGAGAATGAAGTACCGTTTTGATGATCCAATAATGCAATAAAATCGAACGCTAATAAAACGAACAGTGATGAAAGGAATAAATTTTATTGAGCCAATGTTTCGAGCAATCATTGAAGGGCGGAAAACACAGACAAGGCGGATAATGAAACCGCATCCGAATTTTGATGGCTATAGTGATTACGTAAAGCTTTTTTCTATTGGTTACTACGGAAAGAGATATGGCATTTTTGATAGTAATGACTGTTTTATCAAGCCTCGTTACAAGGCAGGAGAAACATTATATCTCAAAGAGCCATATTTTGTTCCATGTAATATATTCGGACAGGAAACTCAAAATTTTAGTTCGTGTGTAGTATATTACTATGGTACAAATCATCATATTGATAGAGTAATGGGGTTTGTAAAGAAAAACAAACTTTTTATGCCTGAAAAATACGCTCGCTACTTCATTGAAATTACCGCCGTCTGCTGTGAATATTTACAGGATATAAGCGATGAAGACTGCATAAAAGAAGGCGTGATTAAGTGTAAAGATAATGATAAAATATTTTATTCGGTTGCATTATCGAATACTACCGCAGAATATACGGAAACTCCCCGTGAAGCCTACGCCGCCTTGATAGACAAAATCAATGGACGCAGTGTTTGGGAATCGAATCCTTATGTATGGGTATATGAATTTAATTTGGTAAATGATAAGTAAAATAAAAAATCATGGATAAAGAAATATTAAAATCAAACTACGAAAAGGCTTGCAATGAGTACTTGAAAGCCTTTTGCGAAAAACACGGCTTCGATTTTCAGGATTCCTATTGGATAGGCGACAGGATAGGCG
>WRFY01000018.1 GCA_009783445.1 Candidatus Azobacteroides sp.
ACGAAAATTTGATAGAATTAGGCAATAACATACATCTTCCACCCGATTTTTTTGATACAATTATTGTAGATGAATGCCATAGGTCAATTTATGGGCGCTGGCAAAAAGTTTTAACGTATTTCGATAAAGCCAAAATTATTGGATTAACAGCAACGCCTATGTCCGAAACGCTGGCATTTTTCAATAACAATTTGGTGGTAAACTATACTTTGGAAAAATCCATTGCTGATATGATTAATGTGGATTACCGCGTGTATCGAATAAAAACAAAGGTCAGCGACGAAGGCGGAGTCGTCAAAAAAGGAGATAATTATGATGAATTTATTCGTTACACAGAAAGTGGTATATTGAAGGTGGCAGAAGACGAGGTTGCGTATGGAAATAACGAGTTAGACCGCTCGGTGGTTAATCCCGCGCAAATTCGTTTGGTTTTAGAAGCTTTTCGCAAGGCGGTTTATTCCGAATTATTCCCCGACCGAGAGCCGAATTTGCAATTTATTCCTAAAACACTGATTTTCGCCAAAAGCGATAACCACGCTACACGAATTGTCGAAATAGCCAGAGAAATTTTTCCGAATCAATCGCCCGATTTCATACAAAAGATAACCTATTCGGCAGGCGACAGCACGAAGTTGATTCGTAATTTCCGCAATGATAAATCGTTTCGAATTGCTGTTACGGTCAATTTGGTTGCCACAGGAACCGATATACAATCGCTCGAAATTCTTGTTTTTATGCGAGATGTTGCCTCTAAGCCGTTATATACGCAAATGAAAGGTCGTGGCGTGCGCACCATTGGCGACGAGCAACTACGTACCGTTACGCCCAATGCCACGAGCAAAGATTTGTTTTATTTAGTTGATGCCGTAGGCGTTACGGAAAGCGAAAAGTTTTTACCCAAACCGGACGAAGATATGTCGCTTGTCAATCCAACACTCGAACAGTTGTTGGAAAAAATCGCCTACGGATATTTGCCCGACAGTTATTTGCGACTGCTTGCAAGTCGTCTTTCCCGCATTAATGCCAAAAGCGAAGAAAAGCGCCGCATTGAATTTGCGAGTTTGACAGGCACGACAATGCACGATTTGGCAATGTCAATATTCAATGCTTTTGAACCGGAAAATAATTTGCCCGAATTTATAAGTTCAAATGAGCCGAACATCGAGCGGAAAGCATTGGTTGCATTGCTTGCCAATAATCTCGAAGCGCGAAAATATTTGTTGGTACTGAATGCAGGATTTGTTAAAATTCTCATTCCGGGCGAAGACGAGTTGATTTACACCGGATTCAGCAAAGAAGAAGCCGCTTCTACCACGCAAGCCTTTGAAGAATACGTCAATACGCACAAAGACGAAATCGAAGCCCTGCGGATAATTTACAACAACCAAAGTCTGCCGATTACCTACTTTATGCTTGTGGATTTGAAACAGAAATTGCTTTTGGCAGACGCTCGTTTTAAACAAGCGCAACTGTGGAATTTTTATTCCATTGTGAACAAAAGCAAAGCCGTTCAACTCGAAAAGAATGAGCGGGAAGTCCTTACTAATTTGATTCAATTAGTCCGCTATGCTTTTGGACTGATTACCGATCTGAGGTCGCTGCCTTCGCTTGCGGCTCAGCGTTTTGAGTTATGGTGCGGACAAAATCAACGTCCATTGACAGAAAGTCAGAAAGAAATAATAAAGCAGATTGTCGGATATATTGTTGCTAACGGCAGTTATACAAATAATGATTTGAGAACGGAAAATATTACCGTCTTTGCGCAGTTAGTAAAGAGTTTCGGCTCGGCAGATGCGGTGGATGAGATATTGGGGTCGTTGAGCGGGTGGATGTTGGCGAGTTAATTAATTACAAATTAAAAATTACGAGATAAATATAAAATATGAATACAAATATACACAAGGAATTACTTAACGAATTTCTAAACAGGTGGACGATAGAAAACGTAAAAAAAATGAAACTGCAAGATTATGTTGGAATAAACAATGCTGATACTTTTTGTCAGTGGCTTGAAACCAAAACTCGAATATTAGGAAGTACAAAAGGAGGTTCTTCTATTAAATTTGGAATTTATAAAAAAAGTAATGAAAAAGATAATCCAATACAATATTTTGAAGATAATGGCTATTTATGGCAAAAAAAACAGTATGGAGATAATAAAAACGAAGTTTTCAAAAATATAAAACAAAATATTCTAAAAGTCATTCAATTATCTAAAAATGGAAGATTTGAAGAAATTGATAATATTTTGTTGCCTAATACTTTAAAATGGAAAGTAGCATTTTTATATTCTAACGAAAGATTGATACCCATCTATAAAGATAAGGTTTTATTTAAAATTGCAAAATATTTTGGATTTAAGACAAAAATAATTTCAGAAATTCAGAATTTAATAATCCAAGAAAAACCTGTCAATCAAGATGTTTATCAATATATGATGGAGTTATGGAAGAAATTTGGTAGTGAAGAAGATGAACAAGAATATTTAATCCTTACAAAGAAAAAAAAGCGAGATAAAAGAAAAGCAACCTCGTCAAAGAATACTGATGCAGTGATAAAAGAAACTAATAACCTGTCAATCATTTCGGAACAAAAACACAATAAAATACAAGAAAAATTAAAAAAGAAATTGATAAAACAATACGGAGAAGAAAATGTAAAACTTGAAGAAAATTATGTTGATATTAAATTACTGCAACCTAATAGCATTACTTATTTTGAAGTAAAATCCGATTCTTTTGCTTCCGATTGTATTAAAAAAGCATTAGGGCAAGTCTTACAATATTCATTTAAAGATTCAACATCAAAAGTAAAAAAACTTTGTGTGGTAGGACAATTTAAACCCAATAATGACGAAAAGAAATTTATTGAATTTATCAAAAATAATTTATCTATTGAATTTGAATATATGAATATTAGTATTGAAAAATGAAACAAAATAACATCATACAAGAAAAATCATTTGCTTTCGCTGAGCGAATAGTGAATTTGTATAAATATCTATGTGAAGAAAAGAAAGAGTTTGTTTTATCAAAACAAATTTTGCGTAGCAGTACTTCTATGAGTGCAAATATCGAAGAATCTATCGGAAGACAATCTGACAAGGATTTTTTCACAAAACTAACCATTGCCCATAAAGAAGCATGAGAAACAGTTTATTGGCTGAAACTACTATTGACTACTCGATAGTTTGCTCAAAGATACTGAAGAAATTTGTAAGATTCTCGGTAAAATCCAAATTATTATGCGAAATCATAATTCGTAATTTTTAATTCGTAATTGAATAAACTTATGGCAAAAAAAACAAAAAACGAAACAAGCAACGAACAATCCCTCACCAAAAAAATCTGGAACTTAGCCGATGTAATTGCGGCGGCAGGTGTTGGATTTACCGATTATATCACGCAACTCACTTACCTTTTATTCTTGAAAATGGACGATGAGAAGGTCGAGTTAGGTTTTCCGAGTTCCATTCCTAACGGCTTTGGCTGGAAAGATTTAACCAATTTAGTAGGATTAGATTTACTTCGCCGTTACGAGGAAACGCTGAAAACATTGAGCCAGCAAGATAACCTTATCGGCACCATTTTCACCAAAGCACACAACAAAATAGAACAACCTGTTCTGTTGAAACGTGTGATTGCGCTGATTGATGCAGAAAACTGGCTTTCGATGGACGGCGATTTGAAAGGATCTATCTACGAAAACATTTTGGAGAAAAATGGTCAAGACAAAAAAAGCGGCGCAGGACAATATTTCACGCCTCGTGCGCTTATCAATGCAATGGTAGATGTTACTAATCCGCTGATTACCGAAACCGTTGCTGATCCTGCCTGCGGTACAGGCGGTTTTCTGCTCGCCGCATTTGAGTATATGCGTAAGCAAAGCAATGATAGAGAGAAACTCCGCTTTTTGAAAAATGAAGCGCTTTCAGGTAGCGATATTACACCGCTTGTGGTAACGCTCGCTTCGATGAATTTGTATTTGCACGAAATCGGAACAAATCGAAGTCCAATTAGTTGTCAAGACTCGCTCGAAAAATCGCCCGAAAAATTAGTTGATGTCATACTCGCCAATCCGCCTTTCGGAACTCGTCCCGCAGGTTCGACCGAAATTTCGGCTATGCGTAGCGATTTATATGTTTCCACCAGCAACAACCAATTGAATTTCCTGCAACACATAATGCTGATGCTCAAAAATGGCGGTCGTGCGGCAGTTGTGTTGCCCGACAATGTGCTGTTTGAAGGCGGAGCCGGCGAAAGTCTTCGTAAAAAACTGTTGGACGATTTCGATTTGCACACCATTTTGCGTTTGCCAACGGGAATTTTCTATGCCAATGGCGTAAAGGCAAATGTGCTATTTTTCGTAAAAGGCGACAAAACCAAAGAACTTTGGTATTACGATTACCGTATAGGCGTAAAGCATACTTTGGCAACCAATCCGATTCAACGCCACCATTTAGACGATTTCGTAAAATGTTATAACCCTGAAAACCGCCACAACCGACAAGAAACCTATTCGGCAGAAAATCCGTCCGGTCGTTGGCGGAAATATTCGTATGAAGAAATCATCGCTCGCGATAAAACAAGCCTCGACATCACTTGGCTCAAATCCGGAGAAAATACGGTCGATTATTCGCTTACCGAATTGATGACAATGATTGAAGAAAAAAGTCAAAATATCTTGTCGGCGGTAAATTCATTGAAAGACATCATGGGTAAGATTGAAGAAAACTGATTGGCTATGAATAATATAGAAAAGTTATACAAAGAATGGTTGTCCTCCCAACCCTTAGAGCCGAACTTAAAACGGCAGATGGACCAACAATTCATGATTGATTTTAATTACAACTCCAATCATCTGGAAGGGAATACCTTGACGTATGGACAAACCAAACTGTTACTACTTTTTGGCGATACTATTGGTAATGCCAGCATACAGGACTATGAAGAAATGAAAGCTCACAATGTTGGTTTGGAATTGATGAAAACGACTGCGTTAGACAAAGAAAGAACGCTTTCCGAAACCTTTATCCGTGAACTGAATAAAATAATATTAGTACGCGACTTTTGGAAGACAAGCATAGACGGAGATTTTCGTTATCAAATAAAAGTAGGCAGATATAAAACCCGCTCTAATTCGGTTATTACACCAACGGGGGAGATGTTCGATTACGCTTCGCCCGAAGAGACGCCTATGTTGATGTCCGATTTGGTAAAGTGGTACAATGAAGAGGAACGAAAACGTGTTTTGTCGCCTATTGAATTAGCCACACTATTTCACTATCGCTATATCCGTATTCATCCATTTGAAGACGGAAACGGTAGGATTGCACGGTTGTTAGTGAATTACATTTTGTTGCGACACAACTATCCAATGATTGTGATTCGTACAGACGATAGAACAAATTACCTCAAAACATTGCATCAATGTGATATACTTACCGGTAAAATATCGTCTGATGGCGCTCATGCAACATTAGAACAAACAAAGCCTTTAATTGAATATATTGCAGGCATTGTAGAAACAAAATTGAAAGCAGTGTTGCAATTAATTAAGGGTGAGATTAAAGAATTGATAGAGGCAAAAGAAGACGCCACAAAAGGTAGTCAGAAAAAGGTGGTCAGAAAAGGTGGTCAGAAAAGGTGGTCAGAAGTTCTGCATTTGATCAAAGAAAATCCTTCTATTTCGCGAAAAGAACTTTCTGATAAATTAGATATCAATCCTTCCGCTATTCAAAAGCATATACAAAAACTAAAATCAGAAGGCTTAATTGAGCGTATTGGTGGCGATAAAGGCGGCTATTGGAAAATTTCGAAATAAAAATTACAATCACGTGGACACAAAAAAATTACGTCAAAAGATATTAGACCTTGCCATACGCGGAAAACTCGTTCCGCAAGACCCGAACGACGAGCCAGCGTCTGTGCTGCTGCAACGCATACAAGAAGAAAAGGAACGTTTGATAAAAGAAGGTAAAATCAAGCGAGATAAAAAAGAAAAGACAAGTGATAAGTTCCATTATCGGAAGTCGGAATCAATTACGAATGACGAATTAAAAATTACGAATGAGGAGATGCCGTTTGAGGCGCCGAAGAGTTGGGTGTGGTGC
>WRFY01000019.1 GCA_009783445.1 Candidatus Azobacteroides sp.
GATAGCTGATAATGCTCAAGTATTCGAAAATGCTAAAGTATATGATAAAGCTCAAGTACACGGAAATGCACAAGTATGCGGTAAAGCTCAAGTATTCGAAAATGCTAAAGTATATGATAAAGCTAAAGTATTCGGAGATGCGTGGGTATTCGAAAATGCTAAAGTATATGATAATGCTCAAGTATTCGAAAATGCTAAAGTATGCGGAAATGCTCAAGTATGCGGAAATGCTCAAGTATGCGGAAATGCTCAAGTATGGGACAATGCACAAGTATGCGGTAAAGCTCAAGTATGCGGAAATGCTCAAGTACGCGGCAATGCTCAAGTATTCGGAAAGGCGAATATTTTTTCAAATGAACATTATTGCTGCTTTCAATCCTTCGGAAGCGCAGGAAGAACAACAACCGTTTTTCGCGAAAAAGATAACGGAATAAAAATCAAATGCGGATGTTTTTTCGGCACGTTGGAAGAGTTTGAAAAGAGAGTGGAAAGCACGTATGGAGACAATAAATACGGAAGGGAATACAAGGCAATTATCGAGGTGATAAAAGTGAAATTTAATCTGAAATAGTATGAAATTCAACTTGACCAATGAAATAGACGTTATTCGTTTCCGCACAAAGGTGGAATACCACATCAACAAGAAAACGCGCAATGTAGAATTGACGGAGAAACGGACATTGAAACAAAATAACTATCTCCACTTACTGCTTGCTTGGTTTGCTATCGAGAGCGGAAATACGATGGAGTATGTCAAGTTGAATTATTACAAAAAGCTGGCCAATCCGGACTTGTTTATTACCGAAAAGAATGACAAGTACTTGGGAAGGGTGCAAGTTATTAGAAGTTCGTCAGACTTAAGTACGTCGGAGATGACCGCCTCCATAGATCGTTTTAGGAATTGGAGCAGCATGGAGGCTGGAATCTACCTGCCGGCTGCCAATGAGGATAACATTTTGAGTTACATTCAAGAAGAAATTGAAAAATACAAAATGTGGATATGAGAAAACATCCGGAAGACAGCTTACAGACAGCCTGCGTTAAGTGGTTCAGGTTGCAATATCCGAATCATCTGATTCACCATTCGCCGAATGGAGGGTATAGGAATATTCGAGAGGCTGCCAGATTCAAGGAAATGGGAACGATAAGCGGTTTTCCGGACTTATTTATTCCTGTTGAAAGCAAGGAATACAATGGCTTATTTGTGGAGCTGAAATGCGGTAAAAACAAACCGACAAACAATCAATTAACGGTTATGGATCGGCTAAGAAAAGAAGGTTATTTATGTGTGGTATGCTATTGCTTTGATGAGTTTAAGGAAACAGTAAATAATTATTTATCCTAATCAGTTCCACGCATTTATAGAAAAATTAATTTGAATAAAGATGGACGATTACAAAAAAATATTGGAAAACAAGATACAGCGTCCTGTTGATTCAGGTTTTGACATTGAATTAAACGACTTAAATCCTGTTTTGTTTGATTTTCAGAAATATTGCGTCAAACGGATGTTGAAACTTGGACGGGGAGCTGTTTTTTCGGAATGCGGATCAGGAAAGACGAACATGCAACTTGAATGGGCTCAACAAATAGTGAATAAAATCGGAAGATCGGCGCTTATCTTAGCTCCGTTATCTGTATCCAAACAGACAATCAAAGAAGGTGAAAAGTTTGGTTATAAAGTCAACAAGGCATCCGAATGTACTAAGGACAGCGCTGGCATATTCATCACTAATTACGAACAATTGGAGCATATTCATCCTGAATATTACGCAGGAGTTGTATTGGATGAAAGCAGCATTCTAAAGAACTTCACAGGAAAATATAAGAATCTTTTGATAACTCTGTTTAAGGAAACGCCTTATAAATTATGCTGTACAGCCACTCCGGCTCCCAACGACTTAAATGAGATTGGCAATCATTCCGAGTTTTTGAATATTCTGGACAGTCAAGATATGCGTTCTAAATGGTTCGTGCGGGAGAAAGGAACGAACAATTACCGGCTGAAAATACACGCTAAACAGGATTTTTACGGGTGGATGTCGTCTTGGTCTATTATGTTTTCCAACCCTTCGGATATTGGTTTTGTAGAGACCGGTAAAAAGTTTGTCTTACCCCCTCTCAATATAATTGAACACAGAATAGAGACCCAAGCGCCGGAAGGCATGTTATTCTCACGTGGAATTGTTAATGCAACAAATTTTAATTCTGAATTAAGAAAAACGAAACAGGAACGGCTTGAAATGGCCGCCAAAACGGCTCTTAACTCGGAAGGTCAGTCTATTATTTGGATAAAACAGAATGAAGAAGGAGATATGTTGCGCCGCCTGTTACCGGAAGCAAAAGAAGTAAGGGGAAGCGATTCGATAGATCATAAAGAAACGACATTATCCGACTTTGCAGATGGAAAATTCAAAATACTCATAACAAAAACAAGCATCTGTGGTTTTGGAATGAATTTTCAAAATTGCGGAACGCAAATATTCGCAAGTCCGGATTTCAGCTTTGAACTGTTTTACCAAGCCGTTAGGCGTTCGCATAGATTTGGGCGCAAGGAATCCGTAAATATTCATCTAATAATAACCGACACAATGGAAAATGCAAAATTAATCATTGAAAAGAAGCAAAGGACATTCGACGAAATGCTCGACGAGATGAACCGAAACATGAACTCCAATAGATACGGATTGCTCACAGAATACGACTATGAGGAATACCGTACAGACAATATGTTGTTGATGAAAGGAGACGCTTGCATAGAGACCAAAAGGATTCCGGATAACAGCATCGACTTAATTATATATTCGCCTCCGTTCAGCAGCCTCTTTACTTATTCCAACTACATCCATGATATGGGAAATAATGAAAGCCATGAAGCCTTTTTCAAACAATATGCTTTTCTATTAAAAGAACTTTACCGGATACTAAAGCCCGGACGATTGATGTGCTGCCATACAAAGGATTTAGGAGTTTATAAAAATAGTTCCGGATATACCGGAATGTATGATTTTACGGGCGAACACACGAAGGCTGTTTTGGATGAAAATTTCAAACTTCATTCAAAGATTACTATCTGGACGGATCCGGTACTGGAAATGCAGCGCACGAAAACACAACGGTTGCTTTATAAGACTGTTACATCCGACAGCAGCTACGCTGGAATAGGAATGGCCGAATACATTACCATTTTCCGTAAATGGGAAGGAGAAGAAATGGAATGGCAACCGGTGGACCATCTCAACAAAAAGAACTTTCCGCTTGAATTGTGGCAAAAATGGGCGTCTCCGATTTGGATGGACATACAGCGGACGGATGTTTTGAATGGAAAAGAAGGTACTGATATGGGAGACGAAAAACACATAGCTCCATTGCAATTGGAAGTTATTCATAGATTAGTTAATTTGTATTCAAACTCGGATGAAACGGTTTTTACTCCCTTTCTCGGCATAGGATCGGAGGCCTATCAAGCATTGAAGGATGGACGCAAAGCTATCGGATGCGAATTGAAGGACAGTTATTTCAAAGCAGCCGTACGTAATTGCAAGATGGCCGAATTGGATAAAAAACAGGTTGGATTATTTGAATATGCAATGTAAAATTTAACCGGTATGAAGACCAAATCTATTTTGTAAATAAATTTTTAAGCAATAAATATAAGAAACGCATGAGGGAGGAACTAAACAAGTTTTTAAACGACTAATGGAATTATAAACAATTATGTATAAAATCAAACGGGTAACGGTCTTCCTGTCCAATGGAGACAGGATATACAGGAAAGTAGATAGAATTGCCGAAGATACGGAAGAACTGGAGAGCATAAGACTTGAATGCAAACAAAAATTCGAAGCTGAAAAAGTCAATTTGTCTTACGAAGAAGTAGAGGAAAATTGTTAACATTTTCAAAAAAAACAAATTGTGCCAGAGATAAATAATTACATACCTATTAGCCGCAAGATATTTGAGCACCAATTTTGGTGCGAAGATCGGGTTTATTCGAGGTTCGAAGCGTGGATTGACATCGTTCAAAGCACACGATTTGAGGACACGGAGTTTTTATCGGTTAACAGGCGTATAGAGGTTAAAAGGGGTCAGTTGCCTGTTTCATTGCGGTATTTGGCAGAGCGTTGGAAATGGAGTACAAAAAAAGTAAATAACTTTATCAATGTACTCATACTCGCCCACATGGTAACAAAAGAAACACTAAAGGAAACAGGACAGACAATTCTAACTATTTGTAATTATAATAGATACAATTTTGACTTTGAAGAATGGAAACAGGAAAAGAAACGGAAAGGAAACGGCAATAAGACAGGCGGAGAAGGAAACAGCAAGGAAACGCTAAGGAAACAGCAAGGAAACAAATATAATAAAGATAATAATTTAAAAACTAAATTAGAATCTTCTTACGAAGATTCTTTGTCGGGCGGCAAGCCGCCTGACGCTCCAAGTTCAATGGACTACAAAAAATTTGTTGACTGGTTTAATGCTGAAACCAAAGGCGTGTTCGGCATGATTCGATACCCGTTAGGAGAAAAACGCAAAGATTCCATCCGCGCGCGCGTCCGAGAATATGGGAAAGAGTCTCTTTTTGAAGCTATTAAAAAAGCCTATGAAAGCGATTTCTTGAAAGGGGATAATCAGCGCGGGTTTAAGGCTACGCTGGATTGGATCATAAACCAATCGAATTTTGATAAGATTTTATCCGGAAATTATGATAACAGATTGAAAAATGGAACAAAACAAACAAACGACAAAACAGGCGGGTCTCGAACTTCACCAGAACAACTTGCGGACGCTATCGCAAATGGATTTGCACGTGCAGAATTCGATAAAGCAAAACGAGAAGGGTGAATTGTCGATTAGCGCTTATTCAGACGGGTTGGCTGAAAAAAAAGAAATAGCCACCGGAATCGCAAAACTTTGCGCTGCTTTCCCAAAGATGGAGCAGGGATTTTGGAGTATTCTGACAGAGCGCATTGTAGTAAATAATTTCACAAAAAAAAGAATGAGGGATGCGGTTGGATATGTACTTGACAATTTCAGATACAAAGAACTGAATATAAGCGACATTATTCAATTTGACAAGCGCATCAAGTTGTACTCCTACTATGACGTTTATCGAATGACGGGACAAGTTCCCCACCCTGATTTTGAGAAAAGGGAGATCAATGGAAATTCTTTCTATGTTAAAAAAACGGATTTATTAAATAACAAATGATCGACTTACAAACGTACGCCAATAGGATAGGAATAACCATATCCTCGCTAAAGAGCAAGGATCGGAAAATGGAAATAACGACAGCCAGACAAGTCTACTGGTATTATCTTCATTCAAACAAGAAAGGATTTAGCGAGATAGGGAGATTGTTCGGCGTTAATCATGCAACGGTCATTTCAGGAATAAAAAGAATAGAAGGACTTATAGAAGTGAAAGACAGATATATATACAAGTATTTAGAAGCAATTGAGTATAATAAAAACGAACAGTGATAAAACGAACAGTGATGAATAAAATTGAAATAAAAGACGCAAATGGAAAAATTCTCTTTGAACTGGAGGGAGAGAACAATACAGCAGCCTTGACTTTGTCGGAAGCTGTAAAAGAGAAAGTTAATTTGAGTTGTGCGAATCTTTACAGAGTTAATCTTCAAAAGGCGAATCTTCGAGGAGCGAATCTTTGCAGAGTTAATCTTCAAAAGGCGAATCTTCGAGGAGCGAATCTTTGCAGAGTTAATCTTTGTTATGCTGATCTTCGAGGAGCTGATCTTTGTTCTGCTGATCTTCGAGGAGCTGATCTTTGTTCTGCTGATCTTCAAAAGGCTAATCTCTATATGGCTGATCTTTCCGGAGCTGACATAGATTTCTCTTCATTGCATTTTTCATGCAATTCGCTGAAAGCCAAAACAGACGAACGGCAAAGAATACAGCTTGGCTATCATTTTTTGAGTTGGATAAAATATTCGGAAAATGCAACGGACGAAGAAAAGCAAATATTTGAGTTTTGCAAAGAATATGCCAATAAGTTTCACCGAGCAGATGTAGATCGGTTTTAAGGATAAAGTGCATTATGGAACGAAAATTAGAACTCAAAGACATAACCGGCTATTTGCCGCATGGATTGATTATGATAATAGCGAGATACTCGACAAAGATTATAATTATTTTGGGATAGCTTATAATGAATTGATTATAAATGGTGAAGAAATTGATTAAAATGTAAATAATATATGGATAAAGAAACATTAAAAGAGAACTACGAAAAGGCTTGCAATGAGTACTTGAAAGCCTTTTGCGAAAAACACGGCTTCGATTTTCAGGATTCCTATTGGATAGGCGACAGGATAGGCG
>WRFY01000020.1 GCA_009783445.1 Candidatus Azobacteroides sp.
ATTTACTGATAAGTTTTAATATTTATATTTATTCAATTGATTATCATTATTTTAAATTTATAAGTATACATTTATTTGAGACGCTTAGTATAGTAAACAAACATAGAATATTAATCAATTAAAAAACAAAGTGCGATGAAATATGTATGTGTAGTATGCGGATATGTTTATGATCCAGCGGAAGGAGATCCCGATAACGGCGTTGAACCGGGAACGGCATTTGAAGATATTCCCGACGATTGGACTTGTCCTCTCTGCGGCGTAGGTAAAGATCAATTTGAACCGCAAGAAGGATAAATAGTTAACGATTAAAAAACGCAGATGATGCAGAGGGAACGGATAAAACGCAGGTTTTTATATTTTGTTATCTGTTTTTTTATCTATTCCGTCGGCGTTATCTGCGTTTCAGTGGAAATTTTATCGTCCACTTTTAGCAAAGCAGTTGCTATTATAGGAACGACAGAACAAACCATTACCCACAAAAAGAAATGAGGATAGCCCAGTTTTTCCTGTATCCAGCCGGCAGCCATGCCGGGAAGCATCATCCCTAAGCTCATCAGACCGGTACAAATGGCATAATGTGCTGTTTTCTGTTCGCCTTCGGAATAATAAATCAAAAATAAAGTATAGGCTGTGAAGCCGAACCCGTACCCAAATTGTTCTATGAACACGCACAAACGAATCGTGAATCCATTGTCCGGCAGAAAATAGGCCAGATAAACAAAAGTGGCGGAAGTCACCAACATACTGAGCAACATAGGCCACAACCATTTTTTCAACCCGCCTCTGACGGCAAGAATACCGCCTACAATCCCTCCCAACAACAATCCGACAACCCCAACGATTCCATAGATCAAGCCTACTTGCTCGGTTTCCAATCCTAATCCGCCTTTATCGCGGGTATCCAGCAAAAAAGGTTGAATCAATTTCAGCAATTGAGCTTCCGAAAAACGATAGGTCAACATGAAAAAAACCGCCGCGCCAGCCTGTTTTTTTGTAAAAAACGTTTTAAATGTCAAGGCAAAATTCTTCAGTATCCGTTTGGCTTCCATATTTCGATCCGGCTGATCGGAAACTGGATTCGGGAGACTGAATCTATGGTAAGCAAAAAACGCCAGAAACAATCCGGCAGTCGTTAAAAAAGTAAGCGACCATGCAAAGGGAATATTTCCCGTTTTTTTTTCAAGCATTCCCGCAAAGTAAATCAATGTCCCCTGACCAAATAAATTGGCGACTTTGTAAAAAGCGTTTCGAATTCCTACAAAAAACGTTTGTTCGTCAGCAGTCAATCCCAACATGTAGAAACCATCGGCGGCAATATCGTGCGTGGCCGATGCAAAAGCCAGCAACCAGAAAATAGCTAAGGTAGCTTGCAAATAGAAATGTGCGGGAATGCAAAAAGCAATTCCGGCTAATCCGGCTCCAATCAGACATTCGGAACTGAGAATCCACCAGCGTTTTGTCTTTAATAAATCCACAAAAGGGCTCCACAGACATTTGATTACCCATGGAAAATTCAACCAGCTGGTATAAAAGGCGATTTCTGCATTCGACAAACCCAGATTCTTGTACATCATCAGCGAAATGCTTGTAACGGCAAAATAGGGCAAGCCTTCTGCAAAATACAGCGAAGGCACCCACAACCAAGGATTTTTAGCGCGAAAATTCATCTCAAGAATAGATTTTTTTTAATACGCTATGCGGGAAATAATGTGCGAGTATCTCTCGGTAAGTATATCCCTTCTGAGCCATTACGGCGGCTCCAATCTGACACAAACCTACTCCATGCCCCCAACCGGAGCCAGTTAAACGAAATTTCACAGGAACGTCCTCGTCGGCATATTCCTTTTCTACTTCAAACGCCGAACTGTATAAATGGGATTTCGACAATATTTTACGAATAAACAACTCCTTTCCGACGGTCTTCGTCATTTGCGTTCCTACAATTTTTAAACGAACGATTCTTCCCGACGTTCCCCTTTCGACTGGAATCAAATCCTTGATCTTACCAAAATCCCAACCGGATTTCCGGTTAATCAAACGGCTGATTTCGTCTTGCGAATACGTTACTTGCCAACGGTAAAAATCGCTTGTTGCCTGGTCATAGTCGTTCAGTATCCGACGCAAAATTCCGGGGTCGTCTGTATGACAAAAAGGATCGTCCACACTTTCCAAATAGGGATGGGGAACCGGTTCCCAGCAATTTTCGAATTTTTCGGTACGACCTCCGCAACATTTCGAAAAGCGGGTATCGCATATCTGATCTTCATACAAAAGGACTTCTCCCCAAGTACTTTCGACAGCTTTCGTTACTTCCGGTGTAAAAGCTCGCGTAATTCCCTGATAACGTTGACAATGATCATCTGCGCAAACGTCGAATCGGGCATGGTCTTCGCGGTCGTACCATCGGATATATTCTTCGTCCGTTTCAACGACCGATGCGTAATTTGTTTCTGGCTGTTGAAGCTGAGACGATTTTTCTTTTTGCGCCAGCAACCAGCTGCGCGAAATGACGGCATGCGCTTTCAAAAATTCGAGATCGCTCATTGCGCTCATTTCCGACGAAATCACGCTGGTCAAATACTCTTCTATGGGAATTTTGTTAATGACTGTCAATTGATTGCCTTCGCGGATAATCTTCAATTCGCCCCGGAATTCCTGATCTTCTTTTCGTTCCCAATGAAAATGAATACCGATGGGTACATTCGGAATGACAAAGGAGTCATTTGCAGGATTGTAGTGAATTTGTATGTCACTGGTCGACAATATGCCGACAGAGATTTCTGGCTGCTTCATCGCTCAAAGTTAATTGTGAATATATATCGATCAGTAATTCTTTATCTATTTTGTCGTAATCTGTTTTTCGGGGAACGATCCAAACTCCTCCAAAATCCACTACGCCCGGAGACAAAAGGATTTGCTGGCCGCCCGTTTCGTGGTACTGTCGGGGACGATGTTGTTTTCGCGGAAAAACGATCCATTGCCACCCTGTTTCTTCTTTCCAGCAAATAATGTTGAACAAAGGTTCTTTTTCCGTCGATTGAATGTGCTGTAATCCTTCTACCAACCAGTTGAATTGTTCTATCAGCCATTTTTCGCTTGAGCTTTCGTATACAAAACATTTCCGAAGGTAATGAGACATATAATAAACGCTTCCTTCTGCCTCGCGCTTCAGACTCGTTTTGCCCGCAAAAGAATGAATCTCTTTTTCGACCGGTAAAAAGCCTTTATTTCCGGCTTGAAAATGAAAATGGGATGGAACAGAAGCGCCGCATTCGGGACCATTGTATACAATAACATATTCCGGTAAGATTCGCGCCAAATCCAACATATCGCTTATTCGGTTTTCGATGCGCTGGGGAACATGCCGTTTGTCGGCAATGGTCAGGTGTTGCGGAAAAATAGGATAAGGATTTACCAAAATATGATATGTTTGATAATCAATTCCTTGCTGTTCAGAAGGACGGTTCTCAACACAAAGGATACACCTTCCTTGCAAAACAGAACGGTTATCGGTTGGCGCCAGGGAAGAACGAATACGTTCTGGATTAAATTGGACTTTTATCTCAAACCCTTCAAACAAAAACTCTTTCTGGAGCGCTTGTTGAAGACCGGCATAATTCGCAGCTGCCAACGGCCAATTCTCTTTTTGCGTTTGAAATAATTTGTTGATCGCAGTCAACATTTTTACTGTATTTTTTACATTTTAACCGATCTTGTTGTTTTTTATTTACCTGTTTTGCCGGGCCCATATTTCTTGCGTCCGCAAACTGTCTTTGTAATGATTGTAAGCATTCAAGCGATGAATACTCAGATTCGCATCCGAATTATGTTCCCATCGGCGGCATAGATACGCAGGCTCGTAAATGCGTCCAATCTGGTAATCTCTGGAAATGGCCAATCCCACAGCGTAATCTTCCCCGTAACTTGTATTGGGCAATTTGATTTTTCGTAAAAGGGGAGTATAAAAAGCGCGAGGAGCTCCCAAACCATTTATACGCAAAGCGTTGTTCCGTCCGTTCTCTGGCGTCCATTCTCGGTGGTCGATTATTCCCGGAGGAATTTCTTCTAAATAAAAATTCACCATTCGATAAGAACCAATCACCATCGCTACATTTTGCTCGTAAAATGCCTCTACTATGGTCGCAAGCGCTTGATAATTGGAATACAAATCGTCGCTGTCCAGTTGAATGGCAAATTTTCCGCATTGCGGATGCATTACGGCTTCGTTCCAACAGCCTCCAATACCTAAGTCTTTTCGGGAAGGAATGAGGTGAATCAGACGTTTTTCTTTGAACGCCATTTTTTGAAGGATAGCAGTCGTTCGATCTGTAGAATGATTATCCACTACCAGGATATTGAACGAAAAATTGGTTTGTTGCATTAACGCCGAAAGCAACGCTTCTTCAATCGTTTTTTCGCGATTCTTTACTGGAATGACCACGCTGGCTTCTACCGGAAAAACGGCCTCGTACAGATTGACTTCTTTAAATTCCGGTTTCAAATAGGCTCCAATATTTTTTAGATGCGCTGTGCAGGCGGCTTCCATTTCCATTTGAACTGAACGGTTTTTAGGATCGACATAATCGAAAGCGTTCGGCTTTTCAGAAAAAGAGGTCGGATCTTCCGTATACAGATATTCGTTGATATGGACTATTTTTGCCTTGCGAGACACCTCCAAGCGCAGCGCATATAAAAAGGCGTAAAGATAGTTGGCTTTGATTTGCGAAGCCGCTTGTTTCAATAGCGAAGTTTTGCATAGAAGTACCCCTCCAAAATCGAAATCGTCCCGCAAACTTCCTTCTTGATAGTCCAAAACCGGGTAAGCGTCTGTTTTTCCGTCTTCTCTTTTCCTGTATCGGTCGGAATAAACTATTCCGGCCTGAGTGTTTTGCGCCACTTGCACCATCCGCTCCTGAGCATACGCTCCCCATTCGATCGAAGTGGAATAGAGATAAATAAAAACGTATTCCGTTGTTACTTCATTAATTATCCGAATAGCAACATCCGACTTTTGCAGATCGTATGCTCCGTTTTGCAGATGAGAAACCCTTTTGTCCATTTGGGAACAAAAAATTAATAATTCATAATCACGCTCTTCCGCAACAAGCTTTGTATTTTTTCCCACTGCCGCAAGGACAAGGATCGTTTCTTCCTACCGTTTTTTCAACGCGGATCGGCGCCGTTTTTTGTGGAGCGCGGGTATCGCGTCCGGCTACTTCTTTCTGTACTCGGCGACCTTCGCCCAGTTCATCTTTCTGCGTTTTATAGCTACTATAATCTGTTTTTCGTTCAGGACCCGTTTCTCGGATATTTTCTTGTTCCTGCACATAAATTTGTCCTCGCATCAATACCGAAACGGCTTTCCGGTTCATTGTATCGACCATGGTTTTAAACAAATTGAAAGATTCGAGCTTGTAAATCAACAAGGGGTCTTTGTTTTCATAACTTGCATTCTGAACCGAGTGGCGAAGTTCGTCCATTTCCCGCAAATGTTCTTTCCAAGCTTCGTCGATCGAATTCAGCAGGATCGCTTTTTCGAAAGACTTCACAACATCTTTGGATTGTGTTTCATAAGCCATTTTTAGATCGCAATTAATCATATAGCGTCTCTTCCCGTCGGTAATGGGAACGCCGACAAATTTGATCCGGTCGCCAAATTCTCCATAAATCCGCTTGATATTGGGTTGTGCTACTTGAATCATCCGTTCATTTTTCCGTTTGAAACTTTCCACCCCCGCATTGAAAATGGCTTCCGTCAAGGCCGCTTGCTTCATTCCCTTGAATTCGTTTTCCGAGACAGGCGATTCCAAAGCCAAGGTTCTGTACAATTCCTCTTGCAGTCCTTCATAATTAGAGGAGTCGGCATGATCTTCGGCAATTGCGTTGGCTGTATCGTAAATCATATTCAGAACGTCCAATTCGATCCGTTCGCCAATCAAGGCATGGCGGCGTCGCGTATAAATCACCGAACGCTGGTTGTTCATTACATCATCGTATTCCAGCAAACGTTTCCGGATTCCAAAGTTATTTTCTTCTACTTTTTTTTGCGCGCGTTCTACCGCTTGATTCAACATCTTAGCTTCCAGCACTTCGCCTTCTTTGAATCCCATGCGGTCCATCATGCCGGCAATTCGTTCGGTTGCAAACAAACGCATCAAATCGTCTTCCAGCGATACAAAAAATACCGATGAACCCGGATCGCCCTGCCGCCCTGCACGTCCCCGCAACTGACGGTCGACTCGGCGGGAATCGTGTCTTTCGGTTCCTACGATGGCCAATCCTCCGGCTGCCCGTACTTCCGGCGAAAGTTTAATATCCGTACCACGCCCCGCCATATTGGTGGCAATCGTT
>WRFY01000021.1 GCA_009783445.1 Candidatus Azobacteroides sp.
TAAGCTTTGGAGTCAAAAATATTTCAATGCTTAGGGTAGGGGAAGTGAATGCCCTTGAAAATGCATTTTTGAAATATAAGTTTAAAATAATTAATCCTTGTCCGGAAAAGAAATATTATCTTTTTACTGGAGCTTACAGGGGATGGCTTTAAATTATTTTAAAAGTAAGCGGAACGGTTTTTATTGTCCGGCAAAACGATTGCCGCCTTGCCGGACAATCATTAATTTGAGTATATCTCATTACAGAAAATTTTTGATAGGAGAGATATGAAAACCATACAAATCTTTTTATTCGCTACTGTTTGTTTAACTTTTGGATTCTGCCGCCCCAATCAGGCTCAGAATTCCAATATGCAACCTTCGCGGTTTATTGAGCAATCCTTTGGCGATCAGGTCTATGTGTATGATACCTTGAGACGTGTTATTCAAAACAAAAAAAATTATCTTTATGAGATAAATGAGAATTTACCCTATTATTGTGACTGGCATCTACCTGAAATAGAATCTTATAATTATATTTTTGACGAAATATTTTCTGCAGAAAGGAAAAAAGAATTAAAAGGGCTGATCCTTCCCTTGTTCTTTGTTTCTGATTCTTCAGGAAATGTGCTGGAAATAAGCTTTGGAGTCAAAAATATTTCAATGCTTACTCTACAGGAAGTGAATGCTCTTGAAAAGGCCTTTTTATTAAGATACAAGGTCAAAATAATAGATCCCTGTCCGGAGAAGAAGTATTATCTTTTTACTGGAGCTTATAGGGGATGGCTTTAATAATCCAAAAAGTAAGTTGAACAGTTTTTATTGTCCGGCAAGACGGTAATTGCTTTGTCGAACAATATATTTAAAATATGGCTTTTTTTTACTTGCTTATCGCGTTTGCCGTAGGATGTATATTTTATCTGTTTCGGCTCAAATCTGTAATTTCACTGACGATTACGGATGTCGCCGTTTTCAGTTTTCTGTTTTACGGACTGCTGCATATCGGTATTGTAGAAGGTTTTCGGTGCGATCTGCTGGCATGGGTCAAATGGAGCGGAATGTTAGGGTGTTATCTCTTTTTCCGTTGCTTCAAAAGGCCTCGCGTTGTACTGTATGGCATTGTGTTGTTCGGTCTGTTTCAATCAGTGGTGGCAATCGGGCAATACTTCTCGTTTTTTGGAAGTTCGCATCGCTTTTTCTCCGTTACCGGAACAATCGGCAATCCCGGTCCCTTGGGCGGATTCCTTGCCATAGCGCTGATTTGCAGTGCAGGATTGCTTCGAACTGCATCCTCGCAAAGACGATTCATTTGCTTGCTGAGTCAACTATTGTGGGCGTTGGCTATTTGCATTTTGATTGCAGGATTTCTATTAGCCGATTCGCGTGCCGCTTTTTTAAGCGTTTTGATAGGCTTAATGCTTATTTGGAGCGATTCTATTCAAGAATTATTCAAGAAGTATAAAGCGATTGCCGCTTTTATTTTTGTTGGAGCAATCGTTGTATTAACTTGCTTGTTGTATGGGTACCGTCCGGCATCGGCCAATGCGCGCGGGTTGATTGGGTTGGTTTCTATGAAGATGATTGCCGAAAAGCCGTTATTCGGTCGAGGCGTCGGAGCTTTCGATCGCGAATACATGCTGTATCAAGCGGATTATTTCGAACGGCATCCCCAATCGCCGTTGATAAGGGTTGCCGATAATGCGGCTTATCCTTATAACGAAGGACTTCACGTTCTAATCGAATTGGGAATTGTTGGCGCTTGTTTGTTGCTTGCCGTGTTTATTGCAGGATTAGCCTCTCGTTCTTCCGGAAAAATTGATCCATCGTTGAAAGCTGGATTGGCCGGTTTCATCGTTTTTTCGTTTTTTTCATATCCGGTGGAAGTAATCGAATTATTGATTCTTCCGGCTATGTTATTGGGGTCATTGTCCGGCAAACTGGTTTATACTTTGCGCATACCTTGCTTAGTGAAAATGATGGGTATAGGTTTGTTGGTCGGAATCAGTTTTTTGTCTGTTATGGGAATAAAGATTGTACGTAAAATTTCTGTCGAGATCGCCCAATTGGCGGCATCCGATACTCCTGTATCCACGCCTTCTTGCGACCGGTATTTTTCGGCGCTTAGGTACAATGCCGATTTCAACATGACCTATCTTCCTATTTTATGCCGGTTGCCCTGTCTAAAGGAGAATCTACCGAAAATTGAAAACATTTTCCCATCTTCTGAGACCTTTTGTTGTTTAGGGGATGCCTATCAATGTTACGGAGAAAATGAACGTGCGGAGCAAGTTTATCAAAAAGCAGCCGATATGGTTCCTGCCCGCATTTTACCCCATTATCGGTTGTGGCAACTGTATGTAAAATGCGGCGATGAAAAGCAGGCGAAGGCAATGGCTCAGAAGATTCTTTCGCAGCCTGTAAAAGTAGAAAATACGTTTACGCTTCAGGTAAAAGGGCAAATAAATCGGTATTTAGCAACTCCTTAAAAATAAAATAAAATAAAATTAAAATGATGAGAAAACAGACCTTGAAAAATTTCGTATTCATCCTCTTGTTTCTCTTGTTCTTGTTTTCTTGCCGAAACCAATCCAATCTCGATCGAGCTTTGGAATTAGCCGGTAAGAATCGCGTTGAACTGGAAAAAGTATTAGCGCATTACAGTCACAATCCGAAAGATCGGTTAAAACTGAAAGCTGCTCGGTTCTTAATCGAAAACATGGATTCTTATTCTTCCCGTTTTTCTCCGGAACTGACGGTTTATTATCATACCTTAGATTCTATTTTTTCAATGAACGATCGGCTGGATGCCATTTCCAAAGAACAAGACTCTTTGTTGACAAAAATGAAAAAGCCCAATTCGTTTTATTTGAAATCGATCCCCGATCTTCAGCAGGTTTCTGCCGAATTTTTGATAGACAATATTGACAAGGCATTCGAAGCGTGGCAATCGCCTTTTGCTAAAGACCTGAATTTTGATGATTTTTGCGAACTGCTTTTGCCTTACAAAGCCGATCCGATAGATTATCCGGATTTTTGGCGTTCTGATTATTATCATGCTTTTTATCCTTACGTGAAATTTGCACTGGATACCATTTGTCTGTTGGATAGCGGTTGGGTACTACAATATCCGCACATTGAATTGACCGGGACCAATTACCTTTCTCTTCCCGACCGGCTTTTTGATGCGATTCCTGCATTTACACTTTGCTGTTGGGTAACGACATCCGAATATAAGCCCCAATCTTGTGTCTTTAGTTTAGGGAAAAACACTCATAACCAAGTTTGTTTTGTTCCTTACACGAAAGACGGAATGTCGCAATTTCGTATAACGACAGAGAAGCCTTCATGGGGAGACAGTCTAAAAACTACTCCTCTGCCGCTTGCTCGGCGTTCGCACATAGCGATTACCTATTTTCAAAATTGTGTAACATTTTATATTGATGGGGTCTTAGAAAAAAGATTGAAAGGCCCCTTAACCAACAAAGACCTGATCCGTAACTTTATCGGAAAATCGCAGGATGAAGCGGCTCCTTATTTTAAAGGAGAAATCGATAGTTTTCGTATCTATAACCGAGAACTGAATCATACCGAAATCAGCGCTCTTGCCGGAAAAAATGGGTTGCCGGACAGAAGAGACCGATTGATTGATGCCGTGCGGGGCATACGAAACTTATATTATGCCGATATTATGCTTCAATCCTATCTATTAGGTGGATGCCATCCAAGCCAATATGTCAACCTGAAAACAGGGCCGTGCTATGATTATACCGTTTTAAGTACCTATATTTTCCGGTCTTTAGGCATCCCAACAGGAATTGATCGCATTCCGCAATGGGCTACTCGCAGTCTGGGTCACGATTGGAGCGCTCTTTATACAGGCAAGAATCGAATGGAAGACTACTCATTTGGCGCAGAGTGGGACACGATCGGCTATCATTTTCATTCTTATCAGATACTCAAAGATAGGGCGGCCAAGATATTCCGGCAAACATTCGCTAAACAACCGAATAGTCTTGCCATGCAAAATGAAAAAGGAGAAGTTATACCTTCGGCCTTCCGCGATCCCCATATCAAAGATGTAACTAATTTCTATTTAGATTGTAAAGATATTACCGTCTCTTTCACGCAAGCGCCTCCTCCCAAAAGAAAATATGCATATTTGTGTAATTTTAATAATCAAAATTGGGTTCCGGTACAGTGGGGAAAAATCAAAGGCCATAAAGCGGCATTTACAAAAATGGGGAAGGATATTGCTTATTTACCGGCATATTACGATCAGGATGGCCTCCACCCTGCAGCCGATCCTTTTATTCTGACCCAAGAAGGAGAAATAAAAACATTGACTCCGAATCATTCAAAAACCCAAACGATGATTCTAAAGCGAAAATACAAGACCGGTAATGTGCCTAAAAAAGGCGAGTTGTTGGTTGGCGGCCGGTTTCAGGCGGCAAATAAGCCTGATTTCAGCGATTCGTTAACCGTCTATGTGGTCAATGAAATACCGGAAATATGTTATAATTCGGTGAATATAGCTTTTAAAAAACCCTGTCGTTATTTTCGCTTTTTATCAGCTCCCGACTCGAGAGGAGGCCAGATTTCGGAAATAGAAATTTATTCCGAACAGGGATTAAAACTTTTCGGAAGAGTCATCGGAAATAAACATTGTTCTGCAGGCTGGGAGGCTGGAAATGCATTCGACGGCGATCCGCTAACTTCTTACCAATGCGAATCAGGCGAACAGGGATGGGTCGGTTTGGATTTCGGAAAACCCGTGAATATAGCCTATTTTCGTTACCTTCCACGCAACGACGATAATTTTATCAAGGAAGGCGAAGAATATGAACTTTTTTACTGGGAAAATTACCAATGGAATTCTCTTGGAAAACAGATCGGCGCTTCCAAACAATATCTGGATTACGCAAATGCTCCCACCCATGCTTTGTTTTGGCTGCGGAATCTCAGCAAAGGAAAAGAGGAGCGGATTTTCACCTACGAAAATGGGGAACAAGTGTGGTGGTAAACGCAATTTGAAAGCGGATGAACGCAGATAATGCCGATGAACGTTGATTTTGATCATCTGTATCATCCGCATTATCTGCGTTCTTATTCATCGGCTACAATCCTGTTTTTTCTTCCATTTCTTTGGTATAACGGTCGCCGGCAATTTCTATTTTTTCCAGCGCCGACTGGATATTGCTCAAATCTTCCTTTGTCAAGGAAATATTTACGGCGCCGATGTTTTCTTCCAGACGTTCCAGCTTTGTTGTTCCGGGAATAGGAACAATCCAAGTTTTTTGCGCCAGCAACCACGCCAAAGCGATTTGTGCAGGCGTTGCCTTTTTTTGCGCAGCAATGGAATTGAGCAGTTCTACCACAACCTGATTGGCTTTTAAATTTTCGGGAGAAAACCGGGGAACCGCATATCTAAAATCATTCTTTGCAAACGTAGCGTCAGCGCCGATTTTTCCAGTAAGAAATCCTCTCCCCAAGGGACTGAACGGAACCAATCCAATGCCCAATTCTTCCAGCGTGGGGATCAATTCGTCTTCCGGTTTTCTCCACCAAAGCGAATATTCGCTCTCAACAGCAGTAACGGGTTGTACGGCATTGGCTCTACGAATGGTTTTCACTCCTGCTTCCGACATACCGAAATGCTTCACTTTTCCTTCGCTGATTAGGTCTTGGAGGGCGCCTGCCACCTCTTCAATCGGAACTTTCGGATCTACGCGGTGTTGGTAATACAAATCAATGCAATCGGTTTGCAACCGTTTTAGAGAACCTTCTACCGATTTCCTAATGATTTCCGGCCGGCTGTCCTGTTCTTGTATACCTTCAACCATTTTGATTCCGAACTTGGTAGCAATTACCACCTTTTCGCGGAACGGCTTCAAGGCTTCGCCTACCAATTCTTCATTGATATATGGTCCATAAAATTCGGCTGTATCGAAAAAAGTAATGCCTAAATCAATGGCTTTGTGGATGAGATAAATCATTTCTTTTTTATCGTGAACTGCGCCATAACCATGGCTCATACCCATGCAACCTAACCCTAAAGCGGAAACTTTAAGTCCGCTTTTGCCTAAAATTCTTGTTTCCATTTTTTGTTTATTTTTATTTGTTTACATCCGACTAATTATTTCGCTAACCCTGTCCTTGACGCTATTTTTACGTTTGGTCATGCAAAAATACTATTTTGGAACGATATCTCTATAAGGAGGTGTGTTTTTTTGTTGGAATGCAGATAATGTGGATGGAGCGGGTGGGGCTACTTCATCTACGTTCCATTATCGGAAGTCGGAATCAATTACGAATGACGAATTAAAAATTACGAATGAGGAGATGCCGTTTGAGGCGCCGAAGAGTTGGGTGTGGTGC
>WRFY01000022.1 GCA_009783445.1 Candidatus Azobacteroides sp.
AATAAATGTATACTTATAAATTTAAAATAATGATAATCAATTGAATAAATATAAATATTAAAACTTATCAGTAAATAATAATGACGTTTATTATATTATGAATATGGAGTTACAAAAGTACTATTTCGGAGTGAATAAATGAACTATTTTGAAAGAAATATTGCTTGTTCGAAAGAGGATGTTCAGGTAGGACGTTTTATTCTGGAGCCTCTATTCCCAACTGGATGTTCAACAATTGATTGTCTTGCATTCGTTTTTGTAATTCCGCGATATAAGCGCCGATCCATGTCTTTTCGTTCGAATCGGACGATCGGTTGTTCTCCTTGAAAAGTTCTTCAGCCGTCAATGCCCACTGGAGAGCGAGGTCTAATCGGTCTTGCATTTCATTGGCAACCGCTATGTTGTTAGCTTGTCTTCCTTTGCTCAAAGGCTGAGAATTGTGGTCGTATTCATTAATCCAAATGGCTTCTGCCTTGCTCCATTTTTTGTTTCGCATAAAACTAAGCGCTTCTTGCATTCGGGAATCGTAACCCGCATAGATCGTACGCTTTTTTTGAACCCAGGACGGGAACAAGTAAGCGGCTAATTTTTCGCCTAAACGATAAGCCAATTCATTCAGAAATGATTCTGGTATTTCTTTCAGAAAAACTGTTTTGTCAATGGAGAAAAAAGTTCCTTGAAACGACAAACTGTCGATAAGAGTAAATGTAGTCAGAGGACTTTCCCTGTTGTACAGATAGATACTGGATGTTAGCGCAGCGTTTAATTGAATATCCACAAAATGAGCGGAAGTTAAACCTTCTTGATTCGGCATATCGTTCCGTACGTCTACCCTCCCTTTGAACGGCATCCGGTTGATCGAGATAATTCCATCTAAATTTTGTTCTTGAAAGACGCTATTCCGAAACGCTGGATCTAACGCCCCTACCGTCAGCCAATCGCTGTCCTCTCTCACAGGCTCTTTATACCATAGTACCTGATCAAAGAAATGGCTGGAAAGCATTTTGTCAGTGGCGGCTGCAACCGTAATCCACGCTATGGAATCCATGTTCAGATCGAATCCTTCCACCCCACGGCCGTTGTAAACGCGGGTGATTCCCTCATCCCATGGTTGTTTGGCTATGTTATTCACAACTAATACATTCCGGATATCGGTCGGAAAGGTAACTTGTGCAGGTTCCTGTACCTCAATAGTAAACTGCTGAGTACTCAAACAGGAAGTCAAACTCATCACAGCCGTCAATCCAATCCCGTATATATTTGTAATCTTTCGCATAGATACAGAGAGGATATTTCTTATTCGAACAATCTCAAACGGCTGCGCAGGCTTCTCATTTCATTTTGAAGTCCCTTGATTCTATTTAACAAATGCCGAATAGCGTCAATTCCTTCAATATTAATGGACAAATCGTAATACATGCGGGCGTAACGCTCCACTTCAATCAATTCATCCGGATCGAGAAAACGTTCGTTTTCTATCTGCCGAATATGTATTAATCCGTTTTCTTCCAGCAATTGGATGAAAGTCGGTTCGATATCTGTATGTTGAATATATTCGTCGATAACGATTAAATCTGTTTTCATGGCGCTTATTATTTACTCAATTGTTGCAATTCCTGAAATAATTTTCTTTGTTTTTCTGTCAGTTGCGTGGGAATCCGAACTTGATATGTCACGATTAAATCGCCAAACTGTCCGTCCTGTTTATAAACGGGAAAACCTTTTCCTTTCAAACGAACCTGAGAAGCGGATTGGGTACCGGCTTGAACCTTCAATTTCACTTTTCCATCCAAAGTATCCACAATCAGTTCACCGCCTAAAACGGCAGTGTACAAATCGACATCCACAGAAAGATATAAATCATCGCCATCTCGTTTGAAAACTGGGTCGGGATAAATGACAAACGTAAGGTATAAATCGCCGTTTGGAGCGCCGTTAGAACCTTTTCCTCCTTGTCCTTTCAATTTGATTTGTTGTTCGTTGGCCACTCCTGCAGGAACCGTTATCCTCAGTTTTTTATCATTTACTTCGATGGTTTGCTGGTGCGTTTGTGCGGCATCCCGAAGGCTCAAATGTACTTCACCCGTATAATCTTGCCCTCTGTAGGGCGAGGTACGACTTTTTCGGCTTTCTCTGCCATGAAATAGGTTTTCAAAAAAATCGAAATCAAAATCGAAATCGTTATTTGTTTTTCCCTCGAAATTTGATTTTCCATTAAACTGTTCTGCCTGTTTCCAATTTTCACCATATTCATCGTATTTTTTGCGTTTTTCAGGATCGCTTAGCACTTCGTTGGCCTCGTTGATTTCCTGAAATTTGCGTTTGGCAGAAGCGTCGTTTGGATTCAAATCGGGATGGTATTCTCTCGCCAATTTGCGGTAAGCTTTTTTTACCTCATCAGAGGAAGCGTCTTTGCTTATTCCCAGTATTTTATAATAGTCGATATAAGCCATAATTGCAATTTTCGAGTAAAGATATTCATAATTAATTGAATTTACAAGAAGATTTGTTTTTTTGATTAAGCAAATGGAGTCTAATTTTTTCGATCACTTGTGTATCTACTGTTGCATCAAATTTGCGGGCGAAAAAAGCAGAGGATTGCATCATGTTGTCGTAATCGTCGATTCGTAAGATGCGCGGATGTTCGGGACCTTTGAGCCAATCGATATAACGTTTTGTATCGCTAACTGTTTGGTTGCGGTAAGGGGAATGGAGGATAATGGTTTGCAGCCAGATTTCGTCGGCATTTCGCGTATATCGAAACGAACGGATAAATTCTGGACGATTGTGTATGAATTGCAGAACGTAGGCGACAGTCGCTTGGGATAAATTGGCCCAATTGGCCCCTCCATAATAAGTGATGTCGTGAAATAATTTTCTTTTCAAGTGCAGCAATTTTTGTATCTGTCTGCAGAAACCACAAAAGAAATTGAACAGTGAAATGGCTTGCGGATTATTCAGGTTTTCCCAATACAATTGCATTCGGTCGAATCCTCCATTCGATGGCCAGAAGCTCAAAGGCAATGCTCCGTAATCGATGTAATTAATTTGCGGATTTTTTTCAATTTCTGCGATAATCTCCTGATTTGTCCGGATGGGCAGATCGCTTCCGCTAATAAACAAGTAATAATCGCAATTTTCTTCCTGAGCCATTCGATACAAGTCGATGGTAGCTAATATTTGGTTGTAGCTTCCCCAGTAAACAGCATGACGTTTAATAACGAATATGTTTTTTTCTTTTTCAAAAATAGAGGAAGAAATAGAGGATCGTTTGTCTAAATGAATGAAAAGGCTAAAATCATTTTTTAAAAGGTCAACCAACAGTTTTAGCTGATCCGGATTTGAATGCGCTAATATTAAGATTCCTATTTTCATTCTGTAATTGCTTAATTCACACATAACAAATAAAAAAACCTTTGCAAATACCAGAATCGCAAAGGTCTACTCTTACCTGCTCTCCCTCTTGGACTTGAACCAAGGACCCTCTGATTAACAGTCAGATGCTCTAACCGACTGAGCTAAGGAAGAATTTTATACATTTTTTTCAAATGTGCTGCAAAGATAAAGGTATTTTTCCAATAATGCAATATCTTTGTGCAAAAATTTGAGATATATGAAAATTGTAAGAAACCTCCTTATCGTATTATTATTTCTATCATTGGGAAACAGTTGCCAACTGTATGCTCAATTGTCTGAAGAACAGCGTTTTGAAATTGCTAAATATCTTGATATTTTCAATTCTACCTTTAAAGAGCTAAATTTGTATTATGTGGACACCTTGGATGTCGAGGATATTATGCAAGGAAATATTTCTAACATGTTGCAGCAAATAGACCCGTATACCGAATATATTTCGGAAGAAAGTATGTCGGATTTTCAGTTTCAGACTACTGGAGAATACGGAGGAATCGGTTCGATTATTTCGTCGCGAGAGGGTAAAATAATAATCATAGAGCCTTATTTGGGTATGCCGGCGGCTTTAGCTGGTTTGATTCCGGGCGATGAAATTCTGGCCATCGACGGGGAAAGCACCGAGGGGAAATCTTCTTCTTACGTGAGCGAACATTTAAAAGGTCAACCGAATACAACGATATCGCTGAAAATTCAATCTGTCAATGAAAAAAAACCAAAAGTGGTAACCATCGAACGCAAAAGAATTCACATCAATCCGGTTACTTATTACGGCGTAGTGAAAGAAGGAATAGGCTATATCTATCTCTCTTCTTTTACTACGCAAAGCGCACAGGCAGTGAAAGAGGCTTTGGTTGATTTAAGAAAAAATCGTCAAGTTCGTTCTCTGATATTAGACCTGCGGTACAATGGGGGAGGAGTAGTGGATGAATGTTTGGATATGCTGAATTTTTTCCTCCCAAAAGGAGAATTATTGCTTTCGATGAAAGGAAAAATCAAGCAATTAGACCGTACCTATCGAGCTACCCAATCGCCCATAGAACCGGATTTGCCCTTGACCGTATTAGTCAATGGTAATTCTGCTTCTGCTTCGGAAATTCTTTCAGGAACCATTCAGGATTTGGATCGGGGAGTCGTTGTCGGAAGCCGGACTTACGGCAAGGGTTTGGTACAGTCTACACGTGAACTTCCCTACGGAGGCCGATTGAAGTTGACTACCTCCAAATATTATATTCCGAGCGGACGTTGCATCCAGGCCATTGATTATGCGCAACGCGACAGCGACGGAAGGGTTTTTTATATTCCGGATAGTTTGACTACCGTCTATTACACCGCTCATCATCGTCCGGTGAAGGATGGCTGCGGAATTTTGCCGGATATTGTAATGGAAGACGAAAAAATTCCAACAATTATTTATTATATGGAAGGGAATTTCATTTTCTTTGATTTTATTGTTCAATGGAGGAAAAATCATCCGAAAATTCCTTCTCCGTCCGAATTTGTTTTAACGGATGCCATTTACAATGAATTCAAAGAATTTGTGAAATTGAAGGATTTTACGTACGACCGTCAAAGCGAAAAGGCTTTAGATTCGCTGAAAAAGATTATGGAATTCGAAAATTATTACAATAGCGCATCCTCCGAATTTCAGGCGCTGGAAAATAAACTCAAACCAGATTTGGAAAGAGATTTAGAACTCTATAAAGATCAAATTTCCAAATATTTAGCTATGCAGATAATGACCCATTACTATTATGCTCAAGGTAAATTGATCTATGCTCTGCAGGATGACCCCGTTTTGGATAAAGCGGTAGAGATTCTTCAGGATAAAAAACAATATGATCAGATTTTGAGTAATTGATGGAACGCAGATGACGCAGATAGAACGGATAAATGTGGATTTATTTGTTTATCTGCGCCTATCGGCTATTTATGCGTATATTTTAAGAGAGGGTGGCACAATCCGCTTTCGATTCTTATAAAAATAAAACATTATGAACGCTGCCAAAATATCGTGCATGCTTGCCTTGATGGCTATAGTCCTGTTTGTTATTGTGGCTATCTTTTCCAAAGGAGGCAGTGCAGGTTTGGACGGCCTTCTCGATTTGAAATGGGTTCTGCCATTGTTGCTTGTAATAGCTATTATTGTGATTGTCGGGTTTATTTTTTCGATAATGGCGATTATCAAGGATAGAACCGTACTCTCGTGGATTTGCTTTATCGTTTATTTGTTGCCACTAATATTTATGTTTTTTATCAACCCCATAGTAGATAATTATACTTACAAGAAAAGAGAAGCAGATAATTCTTGGGAAAAAAGAGCAAAAGCGGAACAAAAAGATTATTGGAAGATTGAACCATCATCAATAATACTTGTCCAAACAAATACTGATATCATATATTTGACAAACATTCGTAAGGAAGAAAGGAACGATTTAATAGATTTACCGTTTGCAGAGACAGATGATTTTTTTATTTGTTTTGACCAAAAAGCCCTCAACAAAAGGAATCTCGGCTCAAAAATAAGTTATACTATGCACGTTATTCCTGATAATGGCATCTACAAAACAGAACTTCGTATGGACGGTAATTTTTTGTATGTTAATGGCGTATTAGTAGAGCAAAGAGAGGTTTCAAATGAGTGGAGTAGAAACGATGAAATGTGTAGTCAAGTTTTGGATTACTACCTTGCACATCAATGCGAGATAAAAAAATGAAAGAAAGTAAAAAAACAACAAACAAAAAAGTAAAAAATGTCAGCGTGCAACGGACGGTTTGGTGGAAGCGGGGGCGCGACTTGTCTGACACAGAACAGGCAACATCATCGTTCTCGTCCGAGCTTTAGTGAACTTCCCGCCTACCTCCAAGTCACAAAACGGTGTACGTCAGCAGGGGACAGTGCAGTGGAGCGCCGAAATGAGAAAAAAACAATGATATGACAAAAATGAAAAGAATAAAGTTCTTCGTAATAACATTGCTCTTTGTAGCAATGATCTCTACGGATTATATTGAAGGACAAGTGTATATAGCTGGACAAGAAGGAGACGTCGCAACACTTTGGATAAATGGCGTAGTGCAAAATCTCACAGATGGAAACAGCCCCGCAAAGGCTAATTCTGTTTATGTATCGGATGAAGGCGATGTTT
>WRFY01000023.1 GCA_009783445.1 Candidatus Azobacteroides sp.
CGTGTATCGAATCTTTAGAACTTGTGCAGCTATACATAACTTTAAAATTAAAATCAATCCATGGCATTACAAAAACTAATTTACATAAACTCTATTAAATAACACTAAATATTTACAAAAAATAAGTACTATGTATTGCATGGTATTTAAACTTAACATATCTTTGTGGCGATTTTTTATTTTTAAATACGCTTTTTTATTTGACATAAAAAAATAAATTAAAAGATATGGGTGCAGACAATGTAAAATCTCAAATGAGGAAAGGAATACTGGAATATTGTATTCTTTTGATTCTGGATAGAGAACCGGCTTATGCGTCGGATATTATCCGGATATTGCAAGAGGCTAAACTAATTGTCGTGGAGGGAACTTTATATCCTTTACTGACTCGATTGAAAAATATGAATTTATTGGATTATCAATGGATTGAGTCTACACAGGGACCTCCGCGCAAGTATTACAAATTGACAAAGGAAGGAGCGCTATTTTTAACTGAATTAGGCTTTGCATGGGACGAGATAAGTGAAACAATCAATCATTTAAAAAAATACAAAAAAACATTATGAAAAAGACATTAACAATTAATCTCAACGGAAGAGTGTTTAATATAGACGAAGATGCCTATCAATTGTTGGATAATTATCTGAATAATCTTCGCATTTATTTCCGTAAAGAAGAAGGCAGTACTGAAATATTGGCCGATTTCGAAGCGCGAATTGAAGAATTGTTTAGCGATCGGATTCGCTTGGGATACAGTGTCATCACTATTAACGAAGTCGAAAAAGTAATTGCTCAAATGGGGCAACCAACTGATTTTGAAGAAAGAGAAGAAAATGAAAAAAGAGAAAAGAACAGCGAATGGGCCAAAGACCCTTATATGACGGTCAAAAAGAAGTTCTATCGGAATCCGGACGATAAGCTGTTTGCCGGTTTATGTTCGGGACTGTCGGCCTTCTTCGATTGGAATGTATTGATAGTACGTATAATAGCCATCATTTTGATTCCGGCCACTTCTTTTTCGATTGTTCTGGTTTATTTGATTGCTTGGCTTCTCTTTCCCGAAGCGCGTACCGCTGAACAAAAATTGGAAATGCAGGGTAAGTCGATTACAGTAGAAAACATCGGCAAAACGGTGGCAAGCGGACTTGAACAGTCGGATGCGGCTCCTCAAAATGGATGTCTGAACGCTTTTGTCGACTTTATGGTCGCTTTTTTTAAGGTTTGCCTGGTCGGTTTGGGCATTTTGATTGGAATACCGCTTTTATTTGCTTTGGCGATTATCTTAATTGTTTTATTTTCAGTTGTTTTTGGACTTGGAACAGGCGCTTTGTCAGCTATTCCCTGGTTGGGCGGAACCCTTTTATTAGCGAATCATCCGACGCTGGCAACTGTTGCTTTCTGTCTGGTCATCGGCATTCCATTATTGATTTTGGTCTACAGCATCATGTCGCATTTGTTTAACCTCACCCCGGTACATAAAGGGCTGAAATGGGCTGGATTAATCGCATGGATCATTGCTTGTATTTTATTTGCTTCTTCCGGATTCAAGATGAATGGGAAAAGCTTGTATGCAACTCCTTGGTCGTGGAATGGACAGGAAAGCGATATAGACAACAGAATTGCAGGAAACGGGATATTGTCCAGCAGAGAGGAAACTTTGCCTCTTGTGAAAAGTATAGAAATAGATGGAAATTTAGATATTGACTTGCAAGTAGAAGCGGTTAACAAAAAGGAAAGTATGCTGTGGATAGATGGCGATTCCAACCTGATTGATAAAATAGAGTTCCATGTAGACGACGATGGCGAGTTGGAATTGTCGACTGATGACGATTATTTTTTGCAATCGACGCACCCCATTATTGTTCGGTTGCAGACGTCCAATCTGGAAGGAATCCAATTGAAATCGGCAGGAAAACTTAATCTCACAAGGGCTTTGCATTCCAACCGTTTTTCCATTCGGATGGAAGGCGCAGGGAAATTGCAAGCCGATAGTTTGTACTGCAAGGAATTGTTCGTAGGAAACGAAGGCGTTTCTTCTGCGACTTTGGCCGGAACAGCAGATAAAGCCCGTTTCGAACTCAAAGGAACAGGAAGAATCAAAGCCTTCAATTTGATTTCCGATTCGGTTTATGCCCGGGTGGACGGTATTGGAACGATCCAGTGCAATCCCATCCAATATTTGCAAGCCAATGTGATTGGAGTAGGTAAAATTGTTTACAAATCCGAACCGCAAACAAAGGATACCGGCGTTTTTGGGGTCGGCAAAATCAGCAGTGAATGAATTATTTTACTACTTTTGTAGAACTAAAATAATTTATGAATAAGGAATAATGGCGCTAATCAGATCAGTAAGAGGATTTACTCCTCAAATAGGAACAAATGTGTTTTTAGCGGAAAATGCAACGATTATTGGGGATGTGACGATTGGAGATGATTGCAGCATCTGGTACAATACGGTATTGCGGGGCGACGTCAATTCGATTCGAATTGGAAACCGAGTGAATATCCAAGACGGTTCGGTTATTCACACGCTTTATGAAAAATCGGTAGCCGAAATCGGAAATGATGTATCGATTGGACACAATGTCGTGGTGCATGGCGCAAAAATCGAAAACGGCGCTTTGATTGGAATAGGCGCCGTAGTATTAGATCATGCTGTGATCGGCGAAGGCGCTTTGGTTGCTGCCGGATCGGTTGTCTTGAGCGGCACGCATGTAGAAGCGGGCAGCATTTACGGGGGTACGCCTGCTAAATTCATCAAAAAATTGGATCCTGAACAATCGAAAGAAATCAATCGGAAAATAGCGACGAATTACCTGATGTATGCCGATTGGTATAAGGAAAAAGAGGATTGATACAGAAGGTTATATTTCTATCCATTGTTTAGGAACGCGGTCGGTAATGAGCCGTTGTTTGCGTTCATTGGCCAACCATCTTTTGGGTGCGACGACTATTTTATTTTCGTTTTTGTTCAGCCATGCAGCCCACCAGCTATAAGAACTGTTGGCGATGATGTTGTGTCGGCAAAGCGACATGAGGCGAAAATCGCTATGTAAAAGATTGTCGTTTTTTCCAATGAAAACCGTTGGAAAATCGGAAGAAAAATGGTCTTTTACCCAGGAAATATCATCGGAAAAAACAAAAAAACAGGGGTTGGAAACATTTTGGGCAATCCTATTTTGAGCGCTTCGATAATAATCCATTGAACAAAGACCGTGATATTTGTTTGTTTTGGGATTATCTACATAATCGCCTCGTCGAAAATGCAGTGAAATCGAATTCGAATTTTCAATTTGCCGTTGAATGTCCATTAAGGAATTGCCGCTTAGCGGCTGTTTGAAAACAAATTCGTTATGAATTATTTCGGCAATGTCTTCAAAATATTTCTCGCTTTGCCAGTAACCGTTCAAATAACAATTTTTTCCTGCACGCGCTATTTTTTTGTAAGAGTCAGAACCTTTTTCTTTTATCCAGACAGGCTGGAACCAATTTTTCCAACGCTGTTTTCGGAGAAACTGAATTTCTTTTTCTGTTGCAATTTCAGCTGTGATAGAAAGTTGATCCAACTCGAAGCTCCGTGGGGTATGCTGATTGTTTTTGGGTTCAATTTGAAAAAACGACAGGTCGAGTTTCAAAGGAACTTTATGTTTTTCCGACAAATGTCGTGCAGCAGCATACTGAAACATTTGGTTTCCCAAACCGCCTTTCAATCGAACAATGATCATAAATCAATCTCTTTTTTTTGAAAAACAGGAATGTTAAAAAAATACCACCTGATTTTCCCTGCATGATAGATTCGTTTAGTCACGACGGGCAAACCCAACAACTTGTATTGCCAGTGTTGCTGGTTCAAAGTTTTGTCAAGGGAAAAATGATTTTGTCTGGCAAAATCGATTTGAAACTGGACGGCATGCTGACGGTCTTGATGTCTTTTTTTGATGAACGATACTTTTCTTTTCAAGGTGATGGAATCGGTTCTGTTTTTGTAAAAGTAAACGGCTTCCGGCGCCGATACAATTTTATTCGCATAAAACACGGCTTGAATGGAAAATATCCGGTCTTGCGCTAATCTTCCTGCTTCAAAATATAAATTTTTCTCTTTCAGAAACGACCGTTTGAAGAGGTATTTCCAGCAAGCTCCGTAATTACATACGTTGGTCGCCAATAATTTGTCTTCTATTATGGAAACTAAAAACCGATGCTCTATTTTTTGCGTTTGATTCGGAAAACGCTCAAAGACAAAACTACAACAAGCCATATCCGATTGGGTATCGACTGCCGCTTGAATCATTTTTTCATAAAATTCGAGATTTATCAAGTCGTCGACATCCATGAAATGAATATATTCACCGGTTGCGGCATCTATTCCCGCGTTTCGGGCAACTGCCACTCCGCTGTTTTTCTGATGAATGTATTTTACCGGATACTTTTGAATAATTTGGGCGGTATTGTCGGTAGAATCATCATCTACTACAATGATTTCCAAATTTTTATAGGTCTGATAAAGCAGATTTTCGAGGCATTGCGCCGCGTATTTTTCGGCGTTGTGCGCCGGAACGATTACCGATATTTGTGTTGAATATTCCATTGTTCTTCTTTTTTCACGTAAACCATTTGACAAAAAATAATGAAAATCTTCCAGTGGGTATTCCCGGTATTTTAAAATGATGCTTCCGCGCAAAATGGTGCCGAAATTCTTTGACATGCCGCAAATCCCGATGGCGTTTTTTTCGATGCGCTTTATCCTTTTTGGTCATGATGGAATCTTCGCGCCGTATGTAGGTATAAACGGCATGAGGGACAACGACCAATCGTTTTGCAAAATAAACGGCCGGTAAGGAAAAAGGCAAATCTTCGATGAATCGTCCTTCTTCAAAACGCAAATTGTGATTTCTTAGAAGATTTAATTGAAATAAATAACGTACAGAAAAGCCCCATTTTCCCACATTGGTCATTTTTAGTTTTTCTTCGGTTGATTGCAGTAACAATCGTTCTGTAAAAAGGATGGTTCGATGCGGTTTGAGTTCGTTAATCATTCCGCTACAGGCTATATCGGCATCGGTATCGATAATGGCGGCCATCATTTCTTTATAAAAATCGGGATTGATCGCATCGTCTACATCCATAAAGTGGATGTATTCTCCTTTCGCAAGGTCCATTCCGGTGTTTCTTGCGACAGAAAGTCCTCTATTTTGAGGTAGAGAAATTATTTTGACGGGAAAATTTTCTGCAATCGCTGCCGTACGATCGGTCGATCCGTCATTTACAACAATGATTTCCAACTTTTTGTAGGTTTGCAGCAAAATATTCTCAACGCATTCCGCCAGATATTTTTCGCCATTATATACGGGAACAATGACCGAAATTAATTTTTCATTTTCCATGCTTGGATGGTCTTTTTTTGTTTTTCTATACTAAGCGTCTCAAATAAATACGCACTTATAAATTTAAAATAATGATAATAAAATGAATAAATATAAATATAAATATTAAAATTTATCAGTAAATATTAATGACGTTTATTATATTTCAAGCCCAATGAAACGTTCCTTAGATGTAATTTACTTCCGGTTGAAGCTCTATGCCAAATTTTTCCCACACGGCTTTACGGATTTCTTCCGCCAGCAAAGCAATCTCTTCGCCTGTGGCTTGATTCCGGTTCACAATCACCAAAGCCTGTTTTTCACTAACTGCCGCACCGCCCAGCGTTTTTCCTTTCCCTCCGCTCTGTTCGATCAGCCATGCCGCCGGAACTTTCACAGTTTCTTCGTTTACAGGATAATGCGGAAGGTCGGGATACTGTTTTTTCAGCCGCTCATAATAAATCCGGCTGATATATGGATTCATAAAGAAACTTCCAGCATTGCCTTCAATTTGAGGGTCGGGCAATTTATCTTTGCGAATCGAAATAATGGCTTTCCGTATCGTTTGCAGGTTGATTGTTTTTCCTTTCAACTTCTTTTCCAAATCTCCGTAATCGAGTTTATATTCTGGTTTTTTAGAGAGTTTGTATGTTACCTGCGTAATGTAATACAATCCCCTGTTTTCCGGTTCTTTGAAAAAACTGTGGCGGTAGGAATACTTGCAATCTTCGTTCGAAAAAAAACGTTTTTCACCTGTTTCGACGCTATACGCTTGTACTTCTTCGATGTAATCTGCAGCTTCCATGCCGTAAGCTCCAATGTTCTGGTAGGCGCTGGCGCCCACTTCGCCCGGAATCAGCGAAAGGTTTTCGAGTCCTCCCCATCCTTGTTCTACACAGTAAGCCGCGAAAGCGTCCCAATCTTCTGCCGCTCCTACAGCCAGCCAAACATGGTTTTCGTCTTCGCGTATCCGCTCTATGCCTTTGATTCCCGAATGGACAATCACGCCATTGAAATCAGATAGAAACAATAAATTACTTCCTTGCCCAATGTGCCAAAAAGCTTGCGACATAAAATATTCGTCCCGTAACAATTTCTGCAAGTCTATTTCCGATTCGTATTCTACAAACCAGCGGCTCTTGACATCCAGATGAAAAGTATTGTGAGGAAGTAGAGAATAATTATTGTAAATACGCATGTATTTGTTAATTTGAGAATTTGAATGCAAAAGTACAAAAAAACTCTTTCCATTCCCCTAAAAAACAAATTTTTGCCCACAAGGAAAGCGTCCATAGGCAACAGTATGGAAACGAGCGCTCTGCTTCAGGCTGCTTCATTTTTCCATTGTTTCAGATATCTCCGCATAAAAGCATAATTATTTTTTGAAGGAACAAACGATCAAAACATTTTGC
>WRFY01000024.1 GCA_009783445.1 Candidatus Azobacteroides sp.
CAAATGCTGAATCTGAGAATATGCTATAAAAGCGAAAAGCAGCATCTGATTAGAAAATTAATCTCGGGTTATAAAAATAGTGCATGAAGGGAATTTTTGTCGTACACCCACTTACAGTCGTTTTCGGAACAAAATAGCAAGACTAAAATATTTTGCAATGTAGTTAATATGTTTTATTTTAATGCAAAATATTTGCAAATGTGAATTATTTGCATTTACTTTGTATCGTATTACTTTGACCTTGATAAATGAATACAGGAGAAATTATAAAAAAAGCAGGATTGAAGGCGACTCTGCAGCGCAAAACGGTTTACGAATTAATGACAAGATTAGGTCACAGTTCGATCGATGAAATCATTGCAGGAGTGCGGCAACAAAATCCTGAAGTGACAATATCTACGGTATACCGTATTTTGGATTCGTTTTGCAAGGCCGGTTTATTATCGAAAATGAATCATCCGAATGGAAAATATTATTACGACATTACTCCATCGGAACATCACCATATTTTTATGAATAATGAAATAATTGATTATATGGATCCAGAGTTAACGGCATTGATAAAAAATCATTTGAAAAAAAAGTCGTTTAAATATTTGGATGCAATTAATAAAGTTTGTGTACAAATTTCTGTAAATAATGAAAAATGAATAGGTTATGAAGAAAACACCAATGACAACAGTGTCAGGTCGTCCGATTGCGGATAACCAGAATGTTCAAACAGCAGGACAACCGGGTCCGATGCTTTTGCAGGATCCCTGGTTTTTAGAAAAACTGGCGCACTTCGACAGGGAAGTAATCCCCGAACGCCGCATGCACGCAAAAGGTTCCGGCGCATACGGAACGTTTACAGTGACTCATGACATAACAAACTACACTCGCGCTTCCATCTTTGCAGAAGTCGGTAAAAAAACCGATTGTTTTGTTCGCTTTTCTACCGTAGCAGGCGAACGAGGCGCTGCCGATGCCGAACGCGACATACGTGGTTTTGCTATGAAGTTTTATACCGATGCCGGCAATTGGGATTTGGTGGGTAACAACACCCCCGTGTTCTTTTTGCGCGATCCGCTCAAATTTCCCGATCTAAATCATGCCGTCAAACGCGACCCGCGAACCAACCTCCGCAGCGCTAATAACAATTGGGATTTTTGGACGCTTTTGCCGGAAGCCTTGCATCAAGTGACTATTACGATGAGCGACCGAGGCATTCCTTATTCCTACCGTCACATGCACGGATTTGGAAGCCATACATTCAGCTTTTTCAATAAAGAGAATGTCCGAACGTGGGTGAAATTTCATTTGAATACTCTGCAAGGGATAAAAAATCTCACCGATCAAGAAGCAGAAGCCATCGTTGCCAAAGATAGGGAATCGCACCAACGGGATTTGTACAATGCTATTGAACAAGGCGATTTTCCTCGCTGGGAATTCAAGATACAAGTAATGACCGAAGAACAGGCCGATCACTACCGGATCAATCCGTTTGATCTGACCAAAGTTTGGTCGCACAAAGAATTTCCATTGATAGACGTAGGAATTTTGGAACTCAATAAAAATCCTGAAAATTATTATGCGGAAGTGGAACAATCGGCTTTTAATCCGATGAATATAGTCGACGGAATCAGTTTTTCGCCGGATAAGATGTTGCAAGGGCGGCTGTTTTCATACGGAGACGCTCAACGGTATCGCTTGGGGGTTAACCATCTCCAAATCCCTGTGAATAGTCCGCGTTGTCCGGTACATGCTTTTCACCGCGACGGAGCGATGCGGGTGGATGGAAATCACGGCTCAACTTTGGCCTATGAACCCAACAGTTATGGAGAATGGCAAGATTCGCCCGAAACCAAAGAACCGCCGCTCAAATTGCGGGGAGATGCCTACAATTACAACGAACGGGAGTACGATGACGATTATTACAGCCAACCGCGCGACCTGTTCCGGTTGATGTCGCCGGAGCAGCAACAGGTACTTTTTGAAAATACCGCTCGTTCAATGGGCGATGCCGAGTTGTTTATCAAACAACGTCATGTAAGGAATTGCTACAAAGCCGATCCTCCCTACGGCGAAGGTGTGGCTAAAGCGCTGGGCATCTCATTGGACGATGCGCTCCAATCAACTCGGTAATTGTGATTTGTATGATGCACTTGATAGAGACATACAATTTGACGGGGATCCTTATTGGGTTGGTTACTTTTCTGATCATTGGTCTTTTTCATCCTTTGGTCATTAAAGGAGAATACTATTTCGGCGTCAAATGCTGGTGGGTCTTTTTACTCTTGGGAATGGGAGGAATGGCGGCTGCATTGCTTTTGCGCAACATTATAGCGTCGACGTCATGCGGCGTTTTTGCCTTTTCGTCCTTTTGGGCGATTGGCGAACTCTTCGAACAGCGGAAACGTGTCGAAAAAGGATGGTTTCCCAAAAAAGAGAAAAGAGATGAGAAATAGCTTCTTCCCTTTCAAGTGAATAAGAGGATATGCCTTTCTGACATATCCTCTTATTCATTTTATCCATAACCAGCGATTTATTCTTTTAAAACAAATACTCCATCCCGTTCTGTATCAATAATTCCGCCATCGTATGCGCATATGCCCATACGGGGTGAATTTACTACCGGCAAGCTCGCATAATCTTTAAAATCACTGCAGGTTTCTGCATGCTTTTGGGCGCATTGGTCGCAAAATTCTGCATCTTCTTCATCCATACAAACTGTACATATTTGTGTTGCAGGGACTTTTCCACACATAGCACACATTATGGGTAACGGTTCATTGCGGGATAACAACACAATTTTGGGGTCGGTTTTTACAGCATATTTATCTATAACCGTTAGGGTCAATTCCGTAGAACTTCCGAAATCGTATTCATATTCCAATGCCAATCCTTTGTCAAGTACCTCTTTCGCCTTGCGGCTCATTGGAATTTCGTCGTCGTCCTCTTCCATTAATTTTTCATATTTTTTTATTTTGCCCTTTTCTATTAATTTCATAGCTTCGAGAAAATTCTCTCCTACAAAACTTTTTCTTTGGGGGTTACGAAAAGCGCTTAAATGTCCGCAACATTCCAACCAAATATCGCGCAGGAACTGGTCTATGTTTTTTAGGGTGGCTCCCCCGTCCACCCAAAGACTTAAAAAGTAGGGTGTTGCGCCCCATCGTTTATCGGTTTCTACCTTTACCAAAAAAGACGTTCCCGCTTTTCCTGACTGGGCTATTTTCTCTAAATGGGTAGACAAATGACGATTGATTCCCGCTTTGGAAAACATTTTGCCGCAAAACAGGCATTTGCCTTCTGATTTTATTTTTTTCTCCATAAATACAAATTACAAAATCAAATAAGTGAAATTCAAATAAATAGTATAAAGATACAATAATTCTTTCAACAGATATATGCTTTTTTACTCGTTTTGTGTGATAGTTAAGAAAAGGCTGCCGGAATGATTTCCAACAGCCTCCCTTTTGTCTCTTAGACCCTTCTTGGCATGCCGGTTAGTTTTTTGCCGCGCCTTGCAGGTCTGCTTTATAATAAAGCGATTTTCCAATGTCATTGGCCGCTAATTTTCCATATACCGTCACAGTAACCAGACCCTGCTTAATTTCAATATTCTTCACATATTGATAAGAATATTTTGCGGTATCCTGATATTTGGCCAAGGCATTTTGCGTTATTTTAAAAAGGGTTTCGGCTGTTAATGGCGATAGATCGCACATCTCGTCTTCCAAACGGAATGTTTCTGCATTCCCCACAATAAGTTGTATGCCTTTTACTTCACCCGAACTCCATCCTCGATCATTGACATAGTATTGGCTAAATAGCTTATTTTTGTCTTTCGGATACAGATAAGATAGATTAATCCTAAACTCGTCAGGTTTGCCCTGTCGGATAATAGTTTCATCTTTAGAAGGTCTTGCAATGTTTATGCTGATTCTGTCGACACCTTGAATATTTTCCCCTAACTTTTCCCTCACAGCATCATACACCTTTCTCAACGCAACGCTATCACTCAACATCTGATAATCTACCTTACTCGTAGGTAAAGCAGAACTTGAACTCGTAGAACCCCCACCGCAAGAATACAACCCTATCATTGCGATAGATACAGCAAGATAAATAAATTTTTTCATTTGAAACTAATTTAGAACATGTTAATATAATTTGACGGCAAATATACAATAAAAATTCAGACAAAAATGAAAAAAGAAGGAAAAAAATCTATCAATTTGTCAATAAAATACTTAACTTGTTTTTTGCTTATTTCATGACAAACGCTTACCTTTGTTTTTCTTTGATAAAAATGATTTAGCTAAGCATAAAACATGATTGCTCCTGATGAAAATAACCGTATTTTTCAGTTAGCTGCTGATTTTGTTAACCAGACCTCCGAACATGTATTTCTTACCGGGAAAGCAGGGACTGGCAAAACAACTTTTTTGAAATATATTAGCCAACATACGCATAAAGTCACCGTAGTTACAGCGCCCACAGGCGTGGCGGCCATCAATGCGGGAGGCGTTACGCTGCATTCTTTTTTCCAATTACCCTTGGAACCGTATATTCCGGGATATTCTATCGTCTCGTCGAAAAAAAACTTTTTTCGTTTTTCCAAACAAAAATTGGATTTAATCAAACAATTGGAATTGCTGATCATTGACGAAGTCAGTATGTTGCGCGCCGACCTACTGGATTCGGTCGACATGTCTCTGCGCAGCATTCGCCACAATCTCAAGCCTTTCGGAGGAATTCAAGTTTTATATATCGGCGATATGTTCCAATTGCCCCCAGTGGCAAAGGAAGAAGAATGGAATCTGCTGAAAGATTATTACCAAAGTACTTTTTTCTTTCATGCGCAAGTTTTTCAACAAACTCATCCCGTTTATCTGGAATTGAAGAAAGTTTACCGCCAAGGCGACCCTGTTTTTGTGGATTTGTTGAACCGGATCAGAAACAATCTGGTTACCAACGACGATATTCAAACCTTGAACAAGTTGTATCATCCCAAATTTGTCCCATCAAAAGACGATAATTACATTATACTCACCACCCATAATTACAAGGCAGATTCGATTAACAACATTCGTCTGACCGAACTGGCGGGCGAAGAACGTGTTTTTTCAGGAGAAATTACCGGCGATTTTCCGTCGGTTGCTTTGCCTACGGACATGGAGCTCCGGTTAAGGCCCTGCGCGCAAATCATGTTCATAAAAAATGATACGGAAGAACATCGCTATTACAATGGAAAAATCGGAATTGTCAGTCAGATCATTGCCGATCAGATTCATATTTATTTATCTGAAACGAACGATACCATTATTCTGAAAAAGGAAATATGGGAAAACAAACGTTTCGAATTGGATAAATTATCGGGGAAAGTCAAGGAAGAGATTTTGGGTTCCTTTACGCAATATCCCATTCGGCTGGCATGGGCGATTACCATTCATAAAAGCCAAGGTTTGACTTTTGAAAAAGCCATTATCGATATTGGTTCGTCTTTTGCTGCCGGACAAACTTATGTGGCTTTGAGCCGGTGTACTTCGCTCGACGGCATTGTACTTTATTCCAAAATCAGTCCCCATTGTATTCTGACCGACTCTTATGCAGTCGAATTCAGTCGAAATGAAAAAGAGGAAAAGGAATTGATGCCTCTTTTTTATCGTGGAAAAAGGAAGTTCTGGACAGAGCGCCTTTTGTTGTATTTTGACTGGAAACCGATGTATGCCATTATTCGGCAAATGGAAAAACTAATGGAGAATAAGGACGGACGCGAACATCAGTCGCTTAAAATTTTAGTAGCCGAATTTAAACGGATTGTGATCGAATTGGAGCAAGTGGCGTTGAAGTTTCAAAACCAATTACTTCAAATCGTTCAGCAAGAAGAAAGCGAACAGGCTGTTTCTATTTTGAAAGAACGTTGCCAAAAAGCGGTCGTTTATTACCATCAGCAGGTTGTAGCTCGGATATTGGCTCCATTGCAAAATTATATTCAGAATTTCAAAGTAACAAAAAAGAACAAAACGTTCTATTTCAATCTGATTCATGCAGAAGAAAATATTATTTTATTTTTGGGAAACATGAAGCAGGTACGTTACAATAATCTGGCGCTGGCAGAAGACCTTTCGTTGCCGATCCCTTCCAGACAATCGCTGTCTTAGGAAGTGGACTATGCGACAAAGTAAAAAAGCATACTATTATAATTAATTGATATATAAAAGATTAAATGAATCTGTTTTTTTACGTCGCTGCGTTGCGGTTTGACCGGCTATTTACTTAACTTTGCATCAAAAAAACAAAAAATGATTTCAACAATTGTTATTGGAGACGTTCACGGTTCAACTTATTGGAAAGAAGTTGTAAAAGAAAATCCCAATTGCCATTACATCTTTTTGGGCGATTACCTCGATCCTTACGAGAATATTGCACGCCAAAAATTGATTGGCAATCTAAATGAGATCATTCAACTGAAAAAAGAGCATCCGGACGATGCGACTCTTCTGTTGGGGAATCACGACTTGCATTATTTTATGGATGAGATTGCGCTCGGCTCGCGGTTTGATTTTAAAATTTCAGAAAAAGCGTGGGCTTTATTTTCGGAAAATATTCAATTATTTCAGTTTGCTTTTCAAGATGAAAATTACGTTTTTACGCACGCAGGTATTTCTCATCAATGGTTTATAGAAGATTTCAAAGGCGATGCGGGCAGGAATATTGCTGAACAGTTGAACAATCCGTCTTCCGAACAAATTCCTGCTTGGTGTCGTTGCGGAGCCTATCGAGGGGGTAAGCGAGGCGCCATCGGCGGCATCTTTTGGGCGGATATTCACGAATTACAAGAGCCTTTGCCGAATTTTATACAAGTTGTAGGACATAATCGAGTAAAAGATGTTGTTGAATATACGAATAAGGGCGGACGAATCATTTTTTGCGACTGCTTGTGGAACAAGCATTATTTAAAAATAGAATGAAATGATCTATACTAAGCGTCTCAAATAAATACGCACCTATAAATTTAAAATAATGATAATAAAATGAATAAATATAAATATTAAAATTTATCAGTAAATATT
>WRFY01000025.1 GCA_009783445.1 Candidatus Azobacteroides sp.
ATTACATTTTATTTGTTTCATCAAAAATGGTGATAATATATTTTTATACTAAGAAGATTTACAATTACATACAAATTATCTGGCGGATTTTAGGTAACATAAAAAAGGTGTGTTGAAAATTAAATTCACGCACACCTTTTTCTCAAGATTTTTGTTTTTGACTTATAAAAAGAGTTACTGCTTTTTAGATTTTATTAGAAATCTTCTGGCAAACCAGTATAACGGTAACCGGAAAGGGTCCATGTTTCATCCCAGCCGTCTTCATCGGCAGGAGTATTGCTTCCTTCTTTCAACTTCCATCCAAATTCGGGTACATCTTCTTTTTCCCATTCACCTTCAGGAAGTTGATAGCTGACGAATTGAATGTAATCGCTATGCAATATAGTTTTTAAATAAACACTGTCAGATATATTACCTCCGATTGTCGTAGCACCTTTCGGAATTATTTTCCCTTCCACCAATGTTATACGCGTATATAGCTGAACTCCGTCAATCAGTTGACCTGCTGTAGTAGGAACCCTGAAATATTCTGCATAAATATCTTCAAACGGAATCGGGCCATAATCCTCCGTATCAATCAAAAGTGTAGTAGTACTCACATTTTGGGCATCATTCGCAGCCTTAAATCCAGCGGCATCGCCTGTTATTTTAAATTTACCTTTAACTGACTCACCTGCAACATGCGTATCAATCCAAATTTCATCGCCCACATTAGCTGCTGTATTGTAAATCATTACTTCATTTCCGTCTTCAATGGGAGCATCATCGGCGGAGTATTCTTCACACGTTGCAGCCACAACATAGCGTCCATCCAATGCAGAAGTTTCCGTGTACCAATTATCAATTTTCTCAAAACATGATGTAAGCATCATGAAAATGGGAATATATAATAAATAAATTATCTTTTTCATACTATTACCTCCTTAATTAATTTTTGTGGCTATTATATTGAAATCATAAGATTCTGCATATTGAGCAGTGTAGGTTAGTGTTTTGGTCGTAGGGTCGTAAACTCCATCAACCACAGCATCTAATCCATCGCCCCAACCCGCAATACGACTATCTATCAGTTCTATTGTATTATCTGAATTGAGTTGAAAAAGACCAGTCATTGCATAAGTTGAGCCATATCCTCTCCCTACGTCATAGTATCCGCCTATAAAATCGGAAATATAGAATTTCCCTGCCGATATCTGATAAATTATTATGGTTGTACCGCTTTTAAACTCGCTACTTCCAGATGTACCTGGCCCGCTACCAAATGATGTGCGATTGCTTGATGGTGAAACTTCATAAAATCCACTTTCTATAACTGAAGGTGTCGTGTCATAAACAATTACCTGACGTACAGCCGTTTTCGCAAATCCATCTGAGTTATATACCGAATAAACTAAGCGATAAATACCGGCTGTGTTTGCATTTACGGTGCCATTAACAGTTACTTTATCCGTAACATTCTCCCCATTTTCAGAAGCAACCCATCCAGCTTCATTGTAAGTACTTCCCAACGATATAAATTCAGTAGGATCACCCTTGAGATCCAATTCGCAGTAATAGGTGATTCTCGAAATTCCTTCTGTTTCTTTTTCGCAAGAGAAAAGGAGAAATACAGAAGCAACTATTAAACAATATTTATATAATACTTTCATACTTATTAATTTTTGCGTTTATTTACCTTGTTTTTGATTCCACCACACTTTGACTCCTACATTTGCTTTTTGTGTTGGATGATTATTATTCCGGAACATATAATATTCGGGATACAAAGGAGCAGCCGGTAAATTGCCGTTCAGCAAAGCTCGTCCCTTTACCGAAATTGTCAGGTCGCCTACAGGAAAATTATCCCATGCATATTGTCTGTTCGCCGCAATATCAATATCGTTTACTGAAGGATATTTTGTCCGGTTACGTTCCAAAAATGACTCAATGTGTTGATAGTTGCAATTAGCTACCCATTTTTGCATGGCTATTTGTTTGATTTGAGCTTCGGTATTACCACCTGTCCATTTGGCATAACCGGTTATCAAGATGCTGTCATTGGAAATGCCTTGTTGAGCCAACGAAGCTTTTACTCCCGCTTCGTAAAAATCTTTAGCGCTGGATAAACCGGCACGGGCATACACTTCGGCCATATAGAAATTTACTTCCCAATCCGACATCAACATCAAATCCATGTCTCCTCCAAAAACAACGGTTGCATAAGTTTCTTTATCATCGGTTGTTCCGTTTCCGTCAGAATCCTCTTTGGAATCAAAATCACCGAAAAAAGCAGCTTTTGTTCCTGAAAACAATTTACTCAAACGAGGGTCCCTATTCACACTCAAGTAATCAAAAAATGTTTTGCAAGCAATCACGTTCCCACTGAAATAGTTTGCACCTCCTGCCTGAAATTCGCGCATCGGATGGCGTTTCCCTTCTTGTGCATCATTCCAAACAGTTCCCGGTATTTTTGCACTTGCCGTAAGCAAACTGGCATTTTGGATAAAACTTAATGTTTGTGCATTGTTGTATTCCGAAGTTTCAGATAAACGCAGCATCAATTTCAATTTCAAAGCGTTTGCAAATTTGTACCATGCGGTTAAATCGCCTTTGTAGATAAAATCGTATGTTCCATCAATGGAAGATTCGTTTAAATCAATTTTCAGCAGATCATTTATCCGTTTCAATAAATCGGTATAAATGTCTTGCTGTTTGTCTTGCTTTGGACTCATTACATCAGCTCCTTGCAACGCTTCGGAATAAGGCATATCGCCCCATACGTCGGTAATGATTTGCCATGTAAAGATCGATAACGCTTCCGCAATAAAATAGTATCCTTTATTTTCGTCGTCTTTCACATTTTCCTTGATATAGTTCAAATCGGTCAAAGGTTGACTCATTAAAGACGTATAGGCTGTATTGAAATCTTGCGGCAAATATTCACACAACGATTTAAATTGAGATGCGGTGTATTTTTGTGTCCAATATTCCACCCAAAAACCTCCTGTAAAGCCAAACTCCCAACCCATCAAGTTATTGGCTATTCCCATTTCTATAGCCGGCAGCACTACTTTCACATCTGGAATTTCCTCTAATGAGCCTGGATCGTGATTGATATCTAAATAATCGCTACATCCATATGTAAAAAACAGGATGAGAGCAGATAATATAATTAATGATTTTTTTTTCATATTCTTACTATTTTATAACGTTAAAATGAAAGTTGTAATCCGAATACATACGATTGATAAGGAGGCGTTATTCCGAATTCTCCGACTTTAGCGTCAATATCGTTGCCCCAAGTGGTGATTTCAGGATCAATGTATTGATTTTCTTTCGGCGTCCACAACAAAATGTTGGATACTGTCGCAGAAAGTCGCAAAGAAGTAATTTTAAGTTTTTCACACGCTTTTTTCGGTAATTGATAAGCTAAGCCTACATTGCGAAGTTTCAAATACGAGCGATCAATAACTGCAAAATCCGAATATTGAAATCCCCCCTGGCTATAAAAAGTGTGAAAAACAGCCGAATTAACGGGCATAGTATTTTCAATATAACCATCTCCGTCAGGATTAGGTACTACCGAATTGGGTACAATAAACGGATTGCGGTCGTTATAAACCGTTTCGGGGCCGCTTCCTACCCAATGCATATAATCTTTGGTATAACAATAAATGTACCCGCCATAGCGGAAATCAAGAACTCCACTTAAGGAAATTCCTTTGTAAGTGAATGTATTAGTGAACCCCATCCGATATTTTTCGTTAATATCCTTGTTCAGATAAACATCGTCAGGAGTCGGTTGTGGTATTCCGGTTCCGTCTACTACTGTGCTTTCCACCCCATTAAACATCACTGTCAAAGCTTTTTGACTTTTGAATTGTCCCAGCGATTTGCCTTTCACAGCGTAGATGCCCATTCCTCCATAGCCTGCTAAAAAAACTTCCGGCGTATTTAATTTTACTACTTTATTATTATTTTTTGTAAAATTATAAGTAATGTCCCATTGGAAATTTTTGGTTTTAATCGGAATCAGGGAAAGAGATACTTCTACTCCACTGTTGCGGACATCGCCTAAATTAGCCCGTTGGAAGTAATAACCGCTTGACGGATCTATAGGCAATGTAGAAATCAATCCTTTGGTTAATTTATTGTAATATGAAAAGTCAAGACCTATTCGTTGATTGAAAAAAGCGCTTTCCAGCCCTACTTCAAATTCATCCGTCAATTCCGGTTTCAATTCCGGATTGGCAGCCGTATTGGAAATGGTGTAAGCATTTACGCCTCCTAATGGAAAACTCAAGTCATCCACATTTGGATAATGAGGATTAAGTACACTGCCGGGAACAAAGCGAGTGTAAACTCCGTAAGGAGTGGTGTCTTTACCTGTTCGTCCATAAGCCAATCGGATTTTAGCATAATCAAGGACACCGGTACTAATATTGTATTGTTTTAGAAAATCAGTAGCAATAAAACTCAACATAGACGCTGGATAAAAATAAGAATTATTCTTTTTCGGCAAAGCCGAAGACCAGTCGTTACGAGCGGTAAGCGTCAAGTAAAGATAATCGCGATAACCGAAATCTGCATTAACATAAGCTCCCAATATCCGATAGAGGCTGCTGGTCTGCTCCGATATAGACGGAGTCAGAGAGTTGGAAAGATGATAGAAGCCTGGAATATCAATCGAAGAGATTGAGGCATACAGGCGATTCATCGATTGTTCGTTTGCATTTCCACCAGCAATTATATTCACTGAAAAATCATCAAACCGGTCGCTGAAAGTGGCAAAATAGTCGTGATTGGTCTGAATATATTGTCTTTTGTCTTGGGAATAGCTACCAGGATTTGCATTAGCAGACCCATCGTTGGGAGAACCCGGAGTAAAAAAAACCGCATCCGCATGCATATTCGCAGTAGACGTTTCGAAGTCGCCTCCAAATCGGTAGGTCAATTTCAGATTTTTTAAAACATCATAATCTAATTGCACCTTGCCAAAGAATTTGTATTTGTTTTGTTCCGCTGCTTTAGCGCTTAATACATAATAGGGGTTCAAACCATACGGAGTGAAATAATTGTCCAAATTGTTGAATTTGTCGTTGTAATTTTTCAAATCCACGATAGAAATGTCAGTAGCAATTTCATTCAGCGAGCGATAAATAGAGTTGTCCTGTCCAGAGGGAGACACTTTGTTTTTTTCTGTGCTGAAATTAAATGCAGTACTTACCAATACTTTGTTCGTTTTATGAGATGCATTGGTCGCAATAGTATAACGATTGTACGAATCCCCATCGGTCGGAATCGGACCATCTAAATTATTTTGCGATACCGAAACGTGGTATTGGGTCTGTGCCGTTCCTCCGGTCAGAGACAGCGAATTGTCAAAACCGAAGCCTAAATCATAAAAATCACGAATGCGATCTTTCAGATATACGTAAGGTTTCAATTTTTGGCTGTTGTCTACGATATTGCCCCAAACTCGATCTTTACCATCGAAACGCGCTCCCCAGCTTCCGTTTTCATCCAGCGCACGGTCGCCGCTCCAGCCTTGTCCGAACATTGTTTGTTCGCTTGGCAAACGTCCTATTTGTTGAACCGTTATCCCACCGATATATTCTACATGAACTTTTCCGTTGGTGTTTTTTCCCGATTTGGTGGTAATCATGATTACTCCCTGAGCCGCACGCGAACCATATAAAGCAGATGCTGCAGACCCTTTCAAAATAGTAACACTCTCAATGTCGTTTGGATTCAGCGCATTGATACCCGATCCAAAATCCGCTTGGCTATTTATCGTGGCTGCTCCCTGGCTAATGCTTCCTGTTTGATTCTGTCTATTGGTAAGAGGAACGCCATCCACCACATACAAAGGTTGATTATTATCAAATGAGTTAAACCCGCGGATAATCACGTTTTGCGTTCCTCCAGGAACTGAAGAAGAAGAAACTTCTACTCCTGCTATTTTTCCTTGCAATGCCGTCATTGGATTAATCGCATTTGAGTTAACTAAATCTTCTCCTTTTACTGAAGAAACCGCATATCCCAAGGTTTTTTTATCCCTACTAATCCCTAAAGCCGTCACAACCACTTCGTCTAACGTTTTGGTATCCGGCACGAGTTGTACTTGAACATTTTCCGAAGCCGCTACTTCGGACTGGGTATAACCAATATACCTCACAACCAAAGTATTTACAGATTCGGGAATAGAAAAAGCAAATTTTCCATTTATGTCTGTAGCCGTACCAATGGTTGTTCCTTTAGCAATCACTGACGCTCCAATCACAGGTTCTCCGGATTCGTCTGTGACGGTACCCGATACCTGCTTGCTTTGCGCAATGGCTAATCCCATGCTTATCCAAAAGCATGTAAGCAATAAAATCGATCTCTTCATAAATTTTACATTAAATTTAACACTATTATTCATCCCATCCATGTTTTAATTTGTAGATATTCAATTTTGTTGTTTAAAAAATACCAAATATTTGAGAAGATAAAAGTAAGCTTATCATCTTGCTAAAAAAAAATGAACGCTACAAAGATACAATGTTTTTTTAATAAAACAAATAATAATGAAAAATATGTGAAAGTTTTTTTTGTGCCGCTTTTGAAGAAAAAATATTTTGGATGGACTCTTCAAACAATGAAAAAAAATTAAGAAATGAATAGAAATTAAAATATTGTTAAACAATTAAATAGGCAAAAATGTTATAACGTAGTGATCCATTCGGATATGAATCTAATTGATAAGGAGATTTATGAATGAAAGGAAAAGATAAACAGTGAATTGATTGACATGAATTTGTATATTTTAAAATATATTTGCTTTATTAAAAAAATATTTTTATCTTTGTAAAAGATATTTTTAGAAAGATGACAGATTCCTTTTGTCTTTTCTTTATTGGGTAACTCTCAACCACCCCCCACAGATACGCTATACAAACTGAAAGTGGAATTAATAACTATGTTAAATTTAATGCAAGATTCATGAAAAAGTTTATTTTAGTGTTAACATGCTTTTGGATAAGCATGGGATCAGCCATTGCACAAAACAAACAGGTATCGGGTACCGTCAGAGACGAATCCGGAGAACCTGTGATTGGAGCGTCGGTGATTGTAAAGGGAGATGCCGCGATTGGTACCATAACCGACTTGAATGGTAAGTTTTCTTTGAGTGTTCCAAATTCGGTGCAAACGTTGCTTGTGAAATATTTGGGAATGAAAGATCAGGAAGCGGCGGCAGCTTCTACTATTGCGGTCACGCTGCATCCTTCCGAAAGCGTATTGGACGAGGTGATTGTGGTTGCGTATGGGACAGCCAAGAAAAGTTCGTTTGCAGGTTCTGCCTCTGTAATTAAAGGAGGAGAGTTGGAAAAAACGCAATCATCCAATTTATCGAAGGCGCTGGAAGGAAAAGTAGCAGGACTTGAAACTACCTCTGGTTCAGGACAACCGGGCGAGTCGGCATCGATAGTCATTCGCGGTTTAGGTTCTATCAGCGCAAGCCGAAACCCCTTAATCGTCGTGGATGGGGTTCCATACGAAGGAAATTTGAATTCCATTTCGTCATTTGATGTGGAAACGGTGACTGTCTTGAAAGATGCGGCCGCGAGCGCCATCTATGGCGC
>WRFY01000026.1 GCA_009783445.1 Candidatus Azobacteroides sp.
AAAATGACCGTGTACCTCCGGATAACAACGCTTCGGAAAGAGCTTTCAGGGTTTTCAAGGTCAAACTTAAAGTTTCCGGTTTCTTCAAGTCCAATGCTGGTGCGCAACGTTTCGCATTGCTGCATTCCATTGCTGATACGGCAAGAAAAAACAAATCCTCTCCTTTTAATGTCTTTCAGTTGGCGGCATTTTGTTGATAAAATGGGAGGTAGTAGTAACGGTAAAAAGGTGATTAACATTTTTACTTTACATAACGTAATGCCTTCTTGCAGAAAGTACCAATCCTCTTGCCTTCTTCATCATAAGGAGAATAGACAAGGCAATGATTACTCTTTTTTGACAAAGCGAAAACTTTCGCTCAGGCGTTTGTCGTTTTCTACTTTTATTAAATAGTTTCCATCTGGTAGATCGGAGATATCGCATACATTGGTGTTTTCGAAAACGCTTATTTCCTGTCCTGTGTTGTTGAAAATGGTGATATGCGAAGGTACATAAGGCCCTGAAATTTGTATTCGCGTATGACTGGGATCAGGGGCGATGTTGTACTGCGTTTTTTCCGTTTGAACCGGATGCGGACGGGTAGGGGATGGCCCTCTATATTTTTCATTTTCTTCCGACAAACCTTTTTGATACAGTTTAATAAAATCGACGTACATTTTTGCTTCATAATTGTTAGCCGCAGAAAGCGCCGTTATTTGATTGATGTCCCAAATCTGGGGAAAATTTCCGCCTACCGCCAGATTGAAAAGCACAAAAGACGGCTTATGAAAATAATTGGCTGGATGATCGGCTTCCTGATCTGTTGCACTACGAATATCCATCTCATAATAAGGATTCGCATCCGGATTTTTATCCAAATCCAGGTACATTTTTATGTAGTTATTATCCCAAATAAGCGTAAATAAATGAAAATCATCTTGCAGACTATACGCATTGGTGGTATGTACAGCATAAGAGGGATGATTTTCGTCGATGCTTTCACCCCAGTGACAGGCGCCGTTAAAGTAGCGATCCTGGGTTCCTGCATTAATTCCCGTATGATTACCCATCTCGCAGATATCTATCTCCGAACATTTTGGCCAACCGACAGTCGAAATATCATTTCCCAACATCCAGAAAGCAGGCCATAAACCATTTGCTGTGTGAGGAAAGCGAATGCTGGCTTCTAATTTTCCATGTTGAAAACTCATCTTATCCTGCGTATGGATGCGCCCGGATGTAACTTGCTTTCCACCGAACGATTCTTTTCGGGCAGTCAAAATAAGGCAACTTTTTCCGCTCGCGGGTTCAGCGCCGACCGATACATTTTCGGCGCGGTAATACTGTAACTCTTGATTTCCTCCGCCATGGTCGTTTACTTCGATGTTCCAATTGGCGGTCAGTATATCCTCATCGAACAAATCCTGCCAAACCAAATAATAATCGTTTGCTTCACTTGTTTCTTGCGCAGATATCGACCTGCATCCCAAACAGAACAAGATAATTAGAGCTAAGTTAAGATGATTTTTTTTCATATATGCCTAATTTTAAATTGTAAACAGCTTTTTACTCAGTCTTTGTTCCAAAGTTTTTTCATGTATTCCTGTAATTTCAGTTCGTGCGGATTATCTTGGACAAACCAAAATTTTTTGTCTTTAATTTCCGATGGTAGAAAATCTAACTTTACAAAATGGCCCTCGTAGGAATGAGCATATTTGTATCCTTTCGCGTAATTCAAATCTTTCATCAATTGAGTAGGAGCATTTCGCAAATGCAAAGGAACGGAAAGATCTCCCGACAGTTTGACTTCGGCCATGGCATTTTCTATGGCTTCATAGGATGAATTACTTTTAGGACTGGTTGCCAAATAAACAGTCGTTTCGGCTAAAATGATTCGTCCTTCCGGCCAACCGATTTTATGAATGGCATCAAAACAGGCGTTGGCCAATAGAAGCGCATTGGGATTAGCCAAACCAATGTCTTCCGACGCGGATATGAGCAAACGACGGGCGATGAATTTGGGGTCTTCTCCTCCGGCAACCATTCGAGCCAACCAGTAAATTGCGCCATCGGGATCGCTGCCTCGAATTGATTTGATGAAGGCTGAAATAATATCGTAATGCATTTCGCCGCCTTTGTCGTAGGCCGCTGGATTTTCCTGTAAACGGTCGATCACCACAGCGTCTGTAATAACGACCGTTTCTCCGTCGTCCGCATCAACTACCAATTCCAGTATATTGAGCAGTTTACGGGCATCTCCCCCTGCAAAACGCAACAAGGCGTCTGTTTCTTTTACCTGAATATTGCGTTTTTGCAATTCGGTATCTTCCGTTAACGCTTTATTCATCAATGAAAGCAAATCTTTGTCTTCCAGACTTTTCAATACATACACTTGACAGCGGGAAAGAAGCGGACTGATAACCTCAAAAGAAGGATTTTCGGTCGTTGCTCCGATCAAGGTAATCGTTCCGTTTTCGACTGCGGCCAGCAATGAATCTTGTTGCGATTTGCTGAAACGATGAATTTCATCAATAAATAAAATGGGGCGCAACTGATTGAAATATTGCATATTTTTGACCTTTTCGATAATTTCTCTTACCTCTTTTACTCCCGAGTTAATGGCGCTCAAGGTAAAAAAAGGAATATCCAATTGATGGGATATAATCTTGGCCAAGGTGGTTTTGCCGACTCCGGGAGGACCCCATAAAATAAATGAAGGAACATGTCCTGAATCAATCATTTTCCGGAGTATGCTGCCTTTACCCACCAATTGCTTTTGGCCGACAAACCCATCCAACGATTGTGGGCGCATTCGTTCCGCTAAAGGCTTGTTCATGACTTATTTTCTGTATTTTTATGTTTTTATGAATGAATAAAAGCCTACCACACATTAATCTTCTACAAATATAGTCACAATTTGTAAAATAAGGAATAAAGGAACTATCATTTATCGCGAGTCAATTGGCGTGGACTTTTGAACGCAGAGGATACGGATCAGGTAGATGAATGCCGAGTTAGGTAATTAAGACATATCCTTTTTACTTTTTTTGAACAAAATCTTAAAAAAATTTTTTTATTAAAAAAAGAATATCTACTTTTGTGCCTCTATTAAAATTGTAATCATTACAAAATAGAAATGAATACAAAAGTTGATGTAAAAAATAGATTATTGGACTTCGGAGTAAAGCCGTCGGTGCAACGAATGGCCATTATGGAGTACTTGATGAACAATTTGATTCATCCGACAGCCGATACCATTTTTAACCAATTGTCGCCTTCTTTACCGACTCTTTCCAAAACGACGGTTTACAATACCTTGAAGCTTTTGGAAAAGCGGGGCGCTGTTATTGCCATTCATATTGATGAAAAAAATATACGTTACGATGCCAATATTTCTCCGCACGGCCATTTTAAATGCAAACGATGCGGATGCGTGAGCGATTTTCCCGTTGAAGGAATTGAATCTATCTCAATGGAATCTCCTGAAGGTCAATTGATCACCGAATGTCAACTGTATTTCAAAGGGTATTGCAAAGAGTGCAGGAAACATATAAATGAATTTACGTAATTAATATATAAACAATTAAAATTTATTAAAGATGAAGAAAAAATGGATTTGTACAGTGTGTGGATATATACACGAAGGAGATGAAGCGCCTGAATTTTGTCCCCAATGTAAACAACCCAAAAGTAAATTCAAAGAATTGGTTGAAAAAGAAGGCTGTTTGCAATTTGCCGACGAACATGTTATCGGAATTGCTAAAGGCGTAGATCCTGTTATTTTGGAAGGTTTGAAAGCTCATTTTATGGGAGAATCCACCGAAGTAGGGATGTATTTGGCGATGAGCCGCCAAGCCGACCGCGAAGGTTATCCCGAAATTGCAGAAGCTTACAAACGCTACGCATGGGAAGAAGCCGAACACGCTTCCAAATTTGCAGAATTGTTGGGTGAAGTTGTATGGGATACAAAAACAAACTTGAAAAAACGGATGGAAGCAGAAGCCAGCGCTTGCGAAGACAAAAAACGAATCGCTATTTTGGCTAAACAACAAAATTTGGATGCGATCCACGATACCGTACACGAAATGGCGAAGGATGAAGCCCGTCACGGTAAAGGTTTTGAAGGATTATACAACCGTTATTTCAAATAAAAATATAGATTCCATAGAGCGTTGAGGTTGGATTAAAAGTCTGTCGTCCCGCGTTGAGCAAAGACTTTTGAACCAACCCCAATGCTTTTAGACCAACGATTATTTGCCAATTACGGTAAATGTTTGGGAATTTTTTTGGCGGAATAATGCAGCGTCAGTATCTGAGATTCTCGTAATATTTGTTTGACATCATCGACCAATCCCATCGGAATGTCTTTGTCGATATTCAAAACAGCTAACATTTTTCCTTGATCTTCTGCGGGAATATTTTTTTTCAAATCCTGCAAACGGGCCGGTATTTCTTTCAAAGAAACAATACTCGAATTCAACTGGATTTGTTTTTCTTTTCCAATCGTGAGATACACAATCAGGTTTTTTTCATTTAATTTTTGCAGCTCTGCTACTTCCGGAACGTCCAACAGAGTCGTGACGGGCGCCGTACGCATGTGCGTAACAATCATAAAAAAAAACAAAACGGTAAAAATCAGATCGGGCAAGGCTGCTGTATTCAAAGCGGGCACTTCCCGCAATTCGGAACGACTGAAACGGCTCATTTTTTACCTCCTTCCTTCGCTTCGGTTTCCATTTCAGAAATCCGGATGGGATAAATGGATTGTATTATTTCTTTTTGTTCCAAATTGAGTTCTTCCCAGGGGAAATGGAAAAAGGTAATTGCACACTCTCGATACAATTCGTTATAGGCGGCCGTCAATTCGCTCAGTAGGGATAGATACGTTTCGTATTTGGCTTCCCGATCTATTTTCAACCAAAAGACATGCTTGGGAGTAACGGCAACCGTTCCTATGTCCGGAAATTCCTTGTTTTCTTTTTCGGGCAAAAAATCCATGTTATCGGGATTGGCGATAAAGGTTTTGCTCATGCTCCGAATTTCTTTCAAAGGAATTTCTTTGTTTAAATACAAAATGCGGTTGTTTGCATCCAATGAGAATGTAAGAATATTTCGTTCCTCTATGTCTATCCTTTTTTTCAGCGCTTCTTTTGCAACCGGAGGATTCATTTTTCCGTAAATGCCGGCTTGCGGATCGAATGAACTGGTCACTAAGAAGAAGGTCAACAATAAAAAAGCGATATCGGCTGATGCGCTGGAGTTGATAGGCGGTATTTTGTGTTTGCGGGAAGGCATGTCAACGATTTTTTTTCAAATAACTCCCTATAATTCCAACAAAAACGGCCGCGAGGGCTACTGCAAATAGTATATATATGGTATACAGACACATATCAGCCAGTTTCAACCAGTAATAAGTATTTTCGCTCCCTTCATATCCCGAAATATCCAGCGGATTGCCCTTTCCCAACCAATAGCTTCCCCCCAGAATCGCGACTAAGATTCCGGTTCCTATTAAAGGTTGAAAAAGAAATTTCGGATGATCTTTCCATTGGCGCATGAATTGAAAAAGAGCCAGAGCGATCGTAACTACAATGCTGATTGCCAACAGAATGTATAACCAATCCATCCATATTTCCAGCGCCGTCGTTTCCAGCAAATCGGGAACCGTAAGCAAAGCCCAGATCAATAGGCCGAAAGCGGCCAGGGAAATGACCATGCAGACCCATAGTACAAGAGTCGATAGGTTGCTGAAGTTAGCCGATTTCATGGGATTGATAACGTTTTTTGTATTGAATAATCAAGTCCAAAATATGAATGGAATCGTCCTCCATCTGACTGAGAATCCCTTCGATTTTGGTCAGAATATAATTGTAAAAAAACTGGAGAATAATCGCCACAATCAAACCGCCTACCGTAGTGATTAAAGCGACCTTCATTCCCCCTGCCACAATGGAAGGATTGATGTCGCCATAAAATTGAATTCGATCAAAAGATTCGATCATCCCTAATACCGTACCCAAAAATCCCAGACTGGGCGCTACGGCAATAAACAGCGTGATCCACGAAAGATTTTTCTCTAATAATCCAGCCTGAACGCTACCATAAGAAATAATGGATTTTTCGATCACGTCGATGCTTTCGTCGATCCTTGCCAAAGCTTGATACGCAATTGAAGCCACCGGACCGCGCGTATCTCGCGTTTTGTTTTTTGCCGATTCCAAGTCGCCTTTGTTTAATTGCAACTCGATTTCCGTCAATAATTTTCCGGTATTGATTTGGGAAAAATTCAGATAAATAATCCGTTCCAAACAAAAAGTCAGGCCCATGATGAAAACAAGAGCTATCAAACCCATGAAAAGGGGCGAACCTTCAATGAATTTAATTTTGATGATTTGATGGATGCTGTCGTCCTGCACGGCAGAATCTCCCGCAAAGAGCTCTGGAAGAGATAGTATCGAATCTCGTCCCAAAGATATCGAATCTTGTCCCCTGGAAGCAAGCGGAAATGCGCCTATCGCTGCAAAAGAAAACAGAACTGCAAAAAGATATCGTTTCATGCAAAATATTAATTAAAACAAAAGCCGCAAGGCTCAGTTTTCGCAACTTCCTTGCGGCCTACCTAATTATCTCTAAATTGTGCAATACTGCAGTTGAAAACTTAAATCTATATACATGAATGTTACTCCTTTGAGACAGGAGCCCTCTTTTCTCCAGTATTGCATTTGCAAATGTAGCCGGAAAAAGTAAATTTTCCTAATATTCTAATCATTTTTCACTTTAAAACTTCACTTCGACGGGTTCGTTTGCAAACGAATAGAACGTTGCCGTAGCATCCGTCAAATACAGCACAAGCGTATTGTCGTCGTCGGGCGAGTACATAGATTTAAGCGACGGATATTCATCCAGCATAAATGCTTTGACTTCGCGGCGTTCGTCGGGTACAACCGTCGCCGCTACGCGCAACCACTCTTCCGTTGCGGAATCGTAAGCGCAGATTTCGATTTTAGGATTAATTAGCATTTGTTTCGCTACATTTTTACGTTTGTCTGTTTGGATATACAGGCGATTTTCAAAAATGGCTGCCGTACCAAACGGTCTAACGCGCGGCTGATCTCCTTCTGTGGTGGCAAGGTAATACACGCCGCAACGTTTCAAAAATTCGCACACTTCTTTCATTGGATTTTCCTCCTTTTCTTCATTGGTTTGCGCCTGCGCCATTGGACAAACGGTCCATAGCCATGCGCTGAACATTAATATTATTTTTAAATTTTTCATATCGTTATTTATTTTTTATGGGTTATTCTACTTCCTATTGTCCTGCAAAAATAGAGAAAGTTCTTTAAGTGCGTACTTTTATCTCGCAAAATTCATTACATTTGCTAAAAATATTTTGTAAATAGACATTCAAAAGTATAAAAATTAAATGGCAACCCAGAGCGAGCAAGTGTTAGAGAATGGTTTGATAGAAACTCTTCAAGAGAATGGGTATGAGTATATTGAGATTAAGGAAGAAGAAAATTTATATTCTAATTTTAAGGTTCAACTTGAGAAACATAACAAGAAGCAATTGGCATTACATGGTAGGAAGCATTTTACAGACAGAGAATTTGAAAAAATTTGTATTTTTTTAGAAGGTGGGACACGCTTTGAAAAAGCTAAAAAGTTAAGAGATTTATACCCACTTGACACAGAAGACGGCAAACGTATTTGGATAGAATTTCTGAATAAAAATAAATGGTGTCAAAATGAATTTCAGGTTTCCAATCAAA
>WRFY01000027.1 GCA_009783445.1 Candidatus Azobacteroides sp.
AACAGCTTTAGAAAATTTCTAAAGCTGCTAATATCTTGATGTTAAGTTTGTGGAGCATACGAGACTCGAACTCGTCGCCTTTAGACTGCCAGTCTAACGCTCTAGCCAGATGAGCTAATGCCCCTGATGCAAGTTTTTATTTTGGAGTTGCAAAGGTAGCATATTTATGGAGATTATAAGTATATCCGGACGTAAAATTTAATTATATTTGTACCCATTTTTCAATATGATCAAAGATAAAATAATTTTAGGAATCGACCCCGGTACTTCCATTATGGGATATGGATTGATTAAAATAGTTGATAATCAACCTTTTTTGTTGGCCATGGGAATACTCGAACTCAATAAATACGAAGATCACTACTTTCGCTTAAAACGTATTTTTGATCGGGTCGCCAGCTTGATTGATGAATATCTCCCAAACGAATTAGCTATTGAATCGCCTTTTTTCGGTAAAAACGTGCAAAGTATGCTCAAATTGGGACGGGCGCAGGGTGTGGCTATGGCAGCCGGTTTGTCGCGCAACATTCCCATCTTTGAATATGCTCCGCTCAAAATAAAAATGGCGATTACTGGAAATGGCCGCGCGACCAAAGAGCAAGTGGCAGACATGTTGCAACGGTATTTGAAAATTCCGCGAGAAAACCTTCTTCCTCAGTTGGATGCTACTGATGGTCTGGCTGCGGCTTTATGCCATTTTTTTCAAAATAACCCATCTCAAAACAAAACCCAATATACAAGTTGGAAAGATTTCATCAACAAAAATGAAAAACGAATTCGAAAAAATCAGTAGAATCAACCGATGAGATACGCATGATAATGAGTCGTCTCCGTTACGGGACAAAGGCTCAAATATCCCGATCGTATGCGTTTTTCTTCCATGGTAAGAGGGTATTGCATTTTCAATTCGTTGTGTTTTTTCAACGCTTCGCCAACAAGAGAATAATAATTCACCCGCAATTCTCCCCGAAATGAGAGATGAAGATAATTTTCCTGCAAACGAATAGCCAAATACCCCATGCTTTTCCTCATATTGATCTCGATGCAAGGATGCAAACGATAGCGATTGCCCGATTGATAGATCATCATATCGACTCCAATATTTCCTTTATAAAAAGGAGCGTATTTTTCCCCTATAATTTCGACAAACGCTTTCTGAATGGAATTCAATAATTTTACCTCTATAAAGGTCGCAATGCGCTTTTCCAACTCGTCTTGGGCGCTCAAAAAGCTTTTTTCGTATGCGCCTTTTGTATGGGTCTGAAAAATAGAATAGCCTATAAACCGGACAGTTCTTTCGTCGTCGTTTTCGAAATGCATGGAAAAATCGAATTGTTTATCCAGGGCGTTTTCGATCGAAACGCAACTTTGTTTTTTCAGCATTCCACTAATGATTTGTTTTTCAGATCGAGACAGTTTTCCGGGAGGCAGCCATACCAAACCGCGCCCCGAAGACGAATAGGGCGATTTTACTAATTGTTGTTTCTGGCAAAGAACAAGATAATGCTCTATTTCGTCGATATTCGAAAAAAGCTGGGGAAGAATTTCCTCTTCAATCTCAGGATAAGTAGAAATGAGAAAAGAAAGGATACCGTGCGCAAAAAAACGATTTCCTAATGCAGCGTATTCCGGTTTCCATTCTGGAATCTGCCAATGAAGATCATACGCCTTGTTTAGTTTTTCGAATAGCTCAATACTCTGAGGAGAAATTCCCCACAAATCTACCCGCTGAGCGAACAAGTCTGCGCGCTTGTCGACCAAGTCTTTCGGAGAAACAGCTTGTGTGCCTGAAGAAAAAACACTTTCAATTTCGTTTAATTTTTCTTTTCCATCGTCTTCCATCCATACAAAATCGCCCGAACGAGCATACCACGCCGGCAGAAAAGCCAATTCTTGTTGCATTTTTACCTGATTAGCAGGAGGTTGATAATGTTTTGAGGCATAGAGAACCGCCGTTTCATGCCCCGGATTAAAATAGTGAATCATCTCTGTATTTCCAAACTGCAATTGATCCGGCTGGAATCAAACTGAGTATGATATTGATTGTAGACGTTTTGCCTGTTATTGTATTAGTTTCTCCATTTTGAAAAAACCTGTTTCACGTTCAAAAACAACCCCCTCGCATTGGAAAAATTTTTCCAAGGTTCCGTTCCGAATCAATTCTTCGGGCGTACCGGTAAGCAAACCTTTTTTACGATCCATCATCCACAGTTGATCGGCTATTTGCAAAGCTAATTCCACGTCGTGCGTAGAAAGAAAAATGGTTTTATTGCTTTTTTTGCTAAGACGATGAAGCAAACGCATAATTTCCACTTTGCTCGGAAAATCGAGGAAAGCCGTAGGCTCATCCAAAAAAATAATCGGAGTTTGTTGGGCAAGCGTTTTGGCAATCATTACTTTTTGCCTTTCGCCATCGCTTAACGTTTGTATCGAACGATGGGCCAAATCGGAAATACGAACTTGCAGCATTGCTTCCTCTACCTTTTGTTCATCCTCTGGAGAATATTTTCCCCAGAATCCGGTATAAGGACTTCTTCCCATTTGCACCAATTCGACAACCGACATATCGCGCACTTCCACTTTTTCCGTCAAAACGACGCCTATGATCTTAGACAATTCTTTGCCGGAATAAGTAGAAACTTCCTTGTCCATTACTTGTATTTCACCAGACAAGGAAGTTTGAAATGCGGCAAGCGTTCGCAATAAAGTAGATTTTCCTACTCCGTTAGCGCCTATCAAGCAAGTTAATTCGCCGCTAAAGAGAGACGAATTCAAACCTTGGGCAATCGCTTTGCAACGCTTTCTTTCCTGATAGCCTATCGACAAATCCTTGATTTCAACAGTCTTGTTTTTCATTCCGTTGCGTCAAGTATCCGAAAATGTCCCTCTTCTCTAATTATTCTGCCAGCAGAAGATTGAGAATAGTCACAGCAGCTGCCGTAACCGAAGTTCCCGGTCCGAAAATGGCCGATACTCCCGCTTGGTACAGAAAGTCGTAGTCCTGCGCCGGAATGACCCCGCCTGCAATGACTAAAATATCGTCGCGGCCTAATTTTTTCAACTCGGCGATTACCTGCGGGATCAAAGTTTTGTGTCCTGCAGCCAGCGACGAAACGCCCAATACATGCACATCGTTTTCAACTGCCTGACGAGCGGCTTCTTCCGGCGTTTGGAACAAGGGACCCATATCGACGTCGAATCCGCAATCGGCATAGCCGGTAGCAACTACTTTTGCGCCTCGGTCGTGACCGTCTTGTCCCATTTTGGCTATCATGATCCGCGGCTGGCGGCCTTCTTTCGCGGCAAACTTTTCAGCCAGTTCACATGCCTTCTTAAATTGATTATCTCCTTTCGTTTCTGATGAATACACGCCCGAAATCGTTCTAATAATTGCTTTATATCTTCCACACACTTTTTCGCAAGCATCGGAGATTTCTCCCAATGTTGCCCGCATACGAGCGGCCTGAACCGACAAGTCCAATAGATTTCCTTCGCCTGTTTCGGCGCAACGAGTGATCGCAGCCAAAGCTTCCTGTACGGCGGTTTCGTCGCGTCGGGCTTTCAGTTCCTTCAATCGTTCGATTTGTTGCAAACGAACAGCTGTATTGTCGATTTCCAGAATGTCGATCGGAGCTTCTTTTTCCAAACGGTATTTGTTGACGCCGATAATAGTTTGTTTACCGGAATCGATACGCGCTTGCGTCCGCGCGGCAGCTTCTTCGATACGCATTTTAGGTAAGCCCGTTTCAATCGCTTTGGCCATGCCGCCCAATTGCTGTATTTCCTGTATCAAGTCCCAAGCTTTATGAGTCAATTCCTGAGTTAGCGATTCAACATAATAAGAACCGGCCCAGGGATCGATTTCTTTCGTAATATACGTTTCTTCTTGAATGTAAATTTGCGTATTTCGGGCAATACGAGCCGAAAAATCGGTAGGCAAGGCAATCGCTTCGTCCAATGCGTTGGTATGCAAAGATTGAGTATGACCCAATGCTGCCGCCATTGCTTCGATACAGGTGCGTCCTACATTATTAAACGGGTCTTGTTCGGTCAACGACCATCCAGAAGTCTGGCAGTGCGTACGCAAAGCCAACGATTTTGGATTTTTCGCTCCAAAACTTTTCACGATTTTTGCCCACAATAAACGGCCTGCGCGCATCTTGGCTATTTCCATAAAATGGTTCATGCCGATAGCCCAGAAGAACGAAAGACGCGGAGCAAATGCATCTACATCAATACCGGCATCGATACCGGCCTTCAAATACTCCATTCCATCCGCCAGCGTGTAAGCCAGTTCGATATCGGCTGTAGCTCCGGCTTCCTGCATGTGGTAGCCCGAAATGGATATCGAATTGAATTTCGGCATTTTCTGCGAAGTATATTCGAAAATATCGGCTATGATCCGCATCGAAAATTCGGGCGGATAAATATAGGTGTTGCGCACCATGAATTCCTTCAAAATATCGTTTTGAATCGTTCCTGTCAGTTCTTCCAATTTAGCTCCCTGTTCCAGTCCGGCATTGATATAAAAAGCCAGTATTGGTAAAACCGCTCCATTCATGGTCATCGAAACAGACATATCTTTCAAAGGAATTCCATCAAACAATATTTTCATGTCTTCGACGGAACAGATAGAAACGCCCGCTTTCCCCACATCGCCCACCACGCGAGGATGATCGGCATCGTAGCCTCGATGCGTAGCCAAGTCGAAAGCAACGGAAAGGCCTTTCTGACCGGAAGCCAAATTTCTTCTGTAAAAAGCATTCGATTCTTCGGCTGTTGAGAAACCTGCATATTGACGGATGGTCCAGGGGCGCATGGCATACATACCTGAATAAGGGCCTCGCAAAAAAGGAGGAATACCGGCGGCATAATTCAAGTGTTCCATGTTTTCCAGATCGGCTTTTGTATAAACCGGTTTTACCGGAATCTGTTCCGGCGTATTCCACTCGCTCTGCATATCCTTTGCTTCTTGTCCTTGTGCAGGATCGAGGGATGAAAAGCCTGCTTTTTCAATATCAATATTTTTAAAATCTTGTTTCATTGTATTTCCAGTTTAGCATTTAAATTCTGTAACGTTTCCAATACATTGCTTCTCACATGAATAAAATGAGTAATGCCTTGCGCTTTCAATTCTTCCATACAAGCCGGGGCGCCTGCAATAATCAGAATTTCTTTTTCTCCAATCAGTTTATGCGCTTCTGGAGCATAAACGGCATATTCGTCGTCGCTCGAACATAAGACAATGATCTGGGCGCCAGCTTTGCGGGCCGCTTCGACTCCATTAGCTACGGTTTCGAATCCCAAATTGTCGATTATCTGGTAACCGGCGCAAGCCAGAAAATTGGACGAGAATTGCGAACGCGCCAGACGCATGGCCAAATTGCCAATAGTCAGCATAAAAGCTTTGATTTCCTTTCCCGATCGCTCCGTCGTAAGGCGCAAGGTTTCGAAGCCTTCGGCCAAACGTTTGGCATTCAATATTTCGATAAGCGAATCAGGGTTCGCCGTACAGGATTCGGATGCCTTTTCGGGCGCTTTTGTATCGTGCGTTGCGTACCAACTTTTTTCTGTGAAATTCGGGAATTGATTGGTTCCCAATAGAATTTCACGGCGTTGAGCCGCCGCTTGGAAGCGTTTGCCAGCGCTGGCATTCACGGCCTTTTGTATTTCGCCTTTTTGAATAGATTCGCAGAAACCTTTTTCTTCTGTTTCGAGGAATAAATTCCAAGCCGCGTGGGCGATGGAACGGGTCAGCGTTTCTATATAATACGAGCCGCCCGCCGGGTCGACCACTTTATCGAAATGAGATTCTTCTTTTAACAGCAATTGTTGGTTGCGGGCGATGCGTTCCGAAAATTCGTCGGGCGTTTTGAACGATTGATCAAAAGGAGCGACTAAAAGGGAATCGACTCCGGCAAGGCCTGCCGACATCGCTTCCGTTTGCGTCCGAAGCAAGTTGACATACGGATCGTAGAGGGTTTGATTGAACGAAGAAGTTTGCGCGAAAATATTCATTTTGGCCGCGCAGCGGCATTCGTTGTTTTCCCCTTGATTCGGGCAGTCGCGAGAACAAGTAGGTTGATACGCTTTTACAATTTCCGACCACAACCAACGAGCGGCGCGGAATTTAGCGATCTCCATAAAATAATTGGAACTGATTCCAAAATTGAATTTGATTTTTTTGGCGGCCAAAGCAGGATCAACTCCCGCGTCTACCAAACGGTCCATCCATTCGTTGCCCCAAGCCAAGGCATATCCCAGTTCCTGCGTAATAAAAGCGCCGGCATTGCTAAACAAGTAAGCATTGACGGCGATAGCCTTGAAATAACGGAGCTCTGCGGCGGCATTCACGGCGGCAACCATGGAGTCGATCATTCCTTCGTGGATGCGGCCTTTTTTCAATGCGATCCCGATGAAATCCATCGCAACCGAACCGCGAATTTTAGTCAGATCGTAATTTTTTTCCTTAAAATATTCCACTAAAAGGCAAATCAGTTCGACCGATTTTTTGTTGCAAGTAACAAAATTCAGCTCTACTTCTTCCGGAGATATTCCCGACAAGAGAAGCGCAATATTTTCCTTTGTTACTTTTTCTTTGGAAATTTTAAATCCCAAAGACGATGCCCCTTTTTCTAAAAGTTCTAAAGCTTTTTGATTTGCTTGGACACAATCGTCTACTTCCAAGTCTTGGCGCACCAACCAATCGTTGGCGTCTTTTTTGATTCCTCTTACATAAGGAAAATCGCCCGGAAGAGATTCGGTCGTTTTCAAGCCGTCTATATCTTCTGCACGATAAAAGGGTTGTACATTCAATCCCTCGTTGGTTTTCCACACGAGTTTTTTCTCGAAATCAGCGCCTTTGAGGTCGGCAATGATTTTTTCCTTCCACTTCTCGGTCGTAATGGGAGGAAATTCCAAGAAAAGTTTTTCTTTCAAATTGCTCATATATTTAGTAATAAAAATTTAATTCTTTATCGAAAAAATAATTTTGCGATTCCCGCATCGCTTGTCCGGCATTTAACGGCGCAAAAATACAATAAATTGTTGTATTATAATGGTCCGTTAGTGAAAAAAAGCGTTAACTTTGGCGACAAATAGGCGATTGCAGAAAATGGAAACGGAGAGAGGAAAAAAAGAGAATTTGTCATCGTACATGAAAAATAGTCTGTTGTTCCGCGCTTGACGCGGAATCTATTGAAAAAAAGTTTCTCATCAGATATTTGTTCTCTGCTTGTACCTCTTAGCCGTAACGAAAAGTTTTGAAATTACGAAATCATGAAAAATAAATAATAATCAATAAAATGAAGAACGATCTAACTCAAGCAAGAAAACTAATAAAAGAATGCAAAGATACCCAGAATCCTTACTTGGATTTGGGAAACTGTGGAATTACTGATTTGGAAGAATTGCCCGAATTGTTCGAATGTACCCATCTCGAAACATTAGTTATTAGTAATGAGTGGCAGAGTTATGAAAACAATCAATGGAATAAAAGCTGCAATAGGGGAGAAAAGAATAAAATCTCTTCGATTTCTAAGAAAATAGCCAATCTAAAAAAATAACTAAACTAATAATCTGTGGCGATCGTCTTGCCAATTGGAAAATTTCCGATATTCGTTTTTTAGAACACTTGACCGGATTACAAACATTAAGCCTTGATTCCAATCAAATTTCCGATATTCGTTTTTTAGAAAAACTGACCAAATTGCAAACATTAAACCTTAGGTTCAATCAAATTTCCGATATTCGTTCTTTAGAAAACTTGACCGGATTGCAAACATTAGTCCTTGATTCCAATCAAATTTCCGATATTCGTTTTTTAGAAAATCTGACCGGATTGCAAACATTAGTCCTTAGTTC
>WRFY01000028.1 GCA_009783445.1 Candidatus Azobacteroides sp.
TAATATTTACTGATAAGTTTTAATATTTATATTTATTCATTTGATTATAAGTATTTTAAATTTATAAATGTGTATTTATTTGAGACGCTTAGTATAGCGTAAAGGTCCCGGTTGAGAATCGTTTATAGAGTCTTCCCGCATAATTTTAGCTTTATTCGCAGCCGTGAACGTTTTCACTTCTTTTTGAACTGAAACATCTTTGCCGGAAAGATTTCTTTCCTTCATCAGTTTACCGTAATGTTCGTTGGTGGTTATCTGTGCAGTAATTGAGATACAACTTCCGATGGATAACATGAGAATAATTCTTTTTCATATTTCTTTTTGTTTAAAGTATAAATAACATAAACTTGGTTTATCTGTATTAGCAGTATACGGATAGTAAAAATAATAATAGAGTAATAATTCTTTCTCGGATGCAACATAAGAACCAACAGTATATAAAATTGCACCAATAAGTTTAGGATCAGAAACCTCCGGAAGCAGAGGCGGATCATACAACATCGCTACATAAGCAACAACTAAACACGAATTCAAATGAAATAAATCAATTCGCTGATTTTCATAATTACGGAATATTGCCGTGCTGTCAGTATCAAAATCAAGCGAATAACAGTCATTACATTCTTTCGGATGTTGATACTCGGTTAATTCGCCGGTTTCCGCGTCAATGGAACCGACGAGACTCCATTGCGTACCTGCGAGAGGATGCGGAATCGGTTCCGGAAATTGAAACGAACAACCGCTATCAACCGCCACTACCGGAGTTCCATTGTCGGGAGGTACGGGATTGGTATCTGCATCAGTGCAAGCCCAAAGACCGGTAAGAAGCCCCGTTACAACAATCATCAGTAAAAATCGAATCGGTTTTAAGAGAAAAAATGGAAAAACTTTTCATAAAATAATAAATTAATTTGAAATTTAATATAGTTAATCGTGTCATAAGTTTGCTGACTACTCATTGTAAATCATTATCAAAGTATTCATGCCTTAAGTCAATATTTGTGACACTATCCTTTTTTTATTGACAAATATAGACTAAAAAATGATTTGCCTATTCCTTTTTAACAGCCATTTTAAAAAAATAACTATGTTATAAAACATAAGAGGGGAGGGCAATTTTATTTTAGGCAACTTAAGTAATTACAAGATTCTATTTTAAGGTACTTGAGTAGTTACATATATTTTGATGATCGCAAAGACTTTTCATTCAATAAATTATTTCTAACTTTGAATGGCCGTTGCCTTGGGGGATTACTTCGATATGCGTTGCGATGCGTTCTTTGAGTTCGGCGAGGTGCGAAATTACGCCAATCAATTTGCCTTCACTCTGCAAGTTCGATAAGGCGGTGAGAGCGACATTCAGATAATCGGAATCAAGCGTACCAAAACCTTCATCAATGAACATTGTGTCGATTTTCATGTTTCGGCTGGCCATGTTTGCCAGTCCCAAGGCCAAAGCCAAAGACACGATAAATTTTTCTCCTCCCGACAAGTTTTGAGCAGTTCGCTCGTCGCAATTTTGAAATTTATCAATGACCGACAATTCAAACGGATTCATCCAATCGTCGACCTGTTTCAAGATATAGCGTTCCGACATTTTTTTCAGTTGTCTGTTTGCCAGTACGATGAGATTTTCAAAAGTCAAAGCTTGAGCAAAATTCCGATATTTTTTGCCGTCTGCAGAGCCAATTAAAGCGTCCAAACGCTTCCAACGATCGCTTATTTGTTGCTGAGCTTCCTTTTCCGACAGTTTCTTCCCGTTCTTTTCAAGATTTTCATTATTCGCTTTTAGTTCCTGTTTTTTTGCTCCGATTTTCTGCAAAAATTCGTCCGACTGCCGTTTCTTTTCATCGTATTCAGCTTGCAGTTCTTCGACCGTTTTTTCGGTGATCTTTTCTTTCTGTTTAGCCGACAAGCGGTTTTCGCTTTCCTGAATGATTGCGTTGGTTTTCTCCCACTCGGTATTCGCCTCATTTTTCTTTTTTTCGGCAGCATTTTTTACCGTTTCCGCATCGTTAACTTGTTTTTTCAAACGGATTTCTTCCTCATTCGGATTTTTGTCGCCAAACAAAACTTCCCGTTCAGCCGTCAAGCTGTTTTTAGCGGCCAGCGCTTGTTCTCTTTCCGTATTTCTAACGGCCAATTGCTTCTGATTTGTTTCGATAGAAGATTCCGCAACCTTGATATTTCCTTCGAGTTCGATTTTTTGCCGGCTTAGCTTTTGGATACTTTCTTCATTTGCGATCCATGAATCGCGGCAGTTTTTCAGGGTTTCCATGTTTTCAACGCCGTATTCCGCCAGTTTGGACAGAAGAGCAGCGTTGTCTGTTTCATATTGCACTTTTGCTTGATCAGCAATAATTTCGGACGTTTCTTCGGTCTTTTCCGCCAATTTTTTTCCCATTTCGGATTGAACTTTTGCCGTTTCCGCCGATTTTTCCGCCTGTTGATATTGCGGAATTGTTTCATCGCGCAATTTTCCAATTCCGATTTCAATCTGAACGGCGTGTTTGATCAGTGCATCTATTTGCTTCCATTCTTCGAGTCTTGCGCTGCGAATTTTTTCCAATTTTTCCAAACAGATCGCATCCTCTTGAATATCTTCCTTGAAATCTGGGATTTCCAATAGCAATAGCCTGTTTTTTTCGCGGTTTTCCCACCAGCTGTCCTCCGCTGCTTTTTGGTTGTTCTCTGCATTTTCCCGATCGCTTACCGCTTTCGCCAGCATTTTTTCATCGTTTTGCAGAGCTTTATTTTTGTTTTCAAACTGCTTTTGCAAATCTTTCAACTGTTTTTCTTTTTCGTCCGCAACCGGTAAATTTCCTATCGCGAAAGGATGAATTTTCGAGCCGCACAGTGGACATTCCTTGCCATCTTCCAAGTTTTTCCGGTGTTCTTCCAGACTTTGAATGGTTTTTGCAAACGATATATTTTCCCTGCATAAATCCATTTGAGTAGCGAGATTTTGCAAAATTTCGGCATTCAGATTGTTTCTTATACTCAAATCTTTTTCCTTTTCTGAATTTTGGATGATGGACGCTTCGCAGACGGCTATTTCCTTTTTATTGGAAATGCTGTTTTTCAGATTTTCAATCAATGATTTAATCGCATTTCCGAAATGGATGATCGCTTCTTTTTCGGATTGCAAAGTCGAAAGTTCTTTTCCGTTGAGCAAGTCTGTCCATTTTCGTTTTTGATCGTCCATTTCCTGCCTTTTTGCTTCAAGCAATTGCCGTTTTTCATTGAAATCTTTTACGGCTTTCTCCTCCGCAATCATTTTTCGATTCAAATCTTTTGCGGCCTTCTCAAAATCGGTTTGCTTAGAACGCCAATCATTCAATCGGATTTGAACCTGTAAATATTGATTTTCGATAGCCGAATAGTTCCCGACCAGCGATTCGTACTTTGCATTTGTTCCTTTCAATTCTTCTCGTTGGATCAAATCGCCGCAAATTTTCTCCCATTCTTTTTTTTGCTTCTGGATGACATTCGACAAATTATTTTTTTCGTTTTCAATACTTTCTAACGATTCGAGAATGGAATTGAGAGTATTGTTTTTTTCTTCGATTTTCGTATCGAATTCGCGAACTTTCAAAAAAACAGGCGCTAACTTTTCCTGTTCTTGCTTTTGGGTTGCAACCTCCTTTTCGGCTTCTTCGAATGTCGATTTTGCCTCTTCTTTATTTTTAATCAATTCCGGCAATTTTGCTTTCGCTTCGTTGATTTGTTTTTGTAAATCGCTCCATTCTTTAAGTCGATTTTGAGCGGCTATAATCATTTGTAAGTCTTGGTCTATTTGCTCTTTCTGAGTTCCGAGTTCGGCGATTTCGGTATGAAGTTGCCGCATTTCTTCTTCCGTAAGTACAGTTATCGCACCCAATTCCCTGTTGATCCATTCCAGTTTTTGACTTTCAATTTTATCCCGTTCAAAAACCATACGGGAGATTTTTCCGTAAATCTCCGTTCCGGTAATTTGTTCCAGCAATTCCCCTTTATCGCTCTTGTCCGCTTGTAAAAACGCGGCAAAACTGCCCTGAGCCAAAAGAATAACCTTGGTAAACTGTTCGAAAGTCAAGCCGATAATTTCTACTACCTTCTCGTTCACCGTTTTTTCATCCTCGCTCTTAGACTTCCCTTTGATAGCAATTTTATCCGCAACAATCCGGTCATTCTCATCGGCAATCACTCTTTCCACTTGTTTCAGATTTCCATCGGCCTTTTTCCGAGCGCGTTCTTGTTTCCAGTTTGCTTTCCAAACTTTTCCTCCGACTTCAAACGTTATTTCCGAGTAACAATCGGATGTTCCGTGCGTCATCACATCGTTGCTGTTGCCGGTCACATCCACTCGCGGCGTTTTTCCATACAAGGCCAGCGAAATAGCGTCCAGAATCGAACTTTTGCCCGAACCAGTCTTACCCGTAATCGCAAAAAGTCCGGTTTCCGTAAATTCAGGCTGCGTAAAGTCGATCTCCCAATCGCCAGCCAACGAATTGATATTTCTGAACTTCAATTTCAAGATTTTCATTCGCTTTCATTCATTTCGTTGATAATTTCCTTGTATAAATCCTTTAATTCCAATTTTTGCTCTTCGGGATAATCTTTTTCATCCAATAATTGATCGAAGACGTCCAATTCGTTCAGTTCTTCAAGCGATTTTACAGCATCTTCCCGCATCAAAACCCTGTCTAAATATGCTTTGTTCCGGCTTATCAAGACTTCAATTTTCGTATCGGCCGTTTGTTCTGCTACCCATGCCGCAAAATCGGCGAAAATCTCGTTTCCGTCGTAAATGATTTCTACCCAGACCGATTCGCCGCTTTCTCTCAATTGCTGCAATCTATTAAATATAACTTCTTTATCTCCTACGATGGATTCCAATTTTTGAAAAACAGGAATTGGAATTTCGGTAACTGTTTTGTTTCCGTTTTCAAAATCAACCATTACAACACTTTTTTGTTGATTTGCCTCGCCAAAACCCATCGGAATTGGAGAACCGCAGTAACGTACAGAATCGCTTATCACGGAAGGGATGTGATAATGTCCCAACGCTACATAATCGAATTCGGGAGGAAAAATGCCGCTTTCCACACATTCCATGCCGCCAATATAAATCTCTCTGACTCCGTCGTCTGCAATGATTTTACCGCCAACAACCGACAAATGTCCCGTAGCGATAATCGGAATATCCTGACCGTATTCGTCTTGCTTGTTTTTTGCCATTGCCGCCACCGCTTCGTAATGTTTTCGGATGCAATCGGCAATCCGTTTGGAACGATCGGAATAGGTTTCGCCTTCCGTGTACTTGCTGATATCCCTCTCCCGCAGGAAAGGAACGGCACAAACAATCGCCAACGACCGCTCGTTTTCATCGGTCAAAACAAAAACCTCATCTTCTATGTTTTCACACGCTTTTCCCACTACTTTTACATTCAAGACCGACAAAACTTCCTTGGGCGCATCCAGCAAACTCGGCGAATCATGATTCCCGCCCGCAATCACCACATGACTGCATCCGCAATTTCTAACCTGCTTCAGAAAATCATAATACATTTTCAGCGAAGTATTTCCGGGCGAAGTCGAGTCGAAAATATCACCGGCAATGAGCAACGCATCCACCGCATTTTCGCGGATGGTATCCAAGAGCCATTGCAAAAACAGGGCTTGTTCTTCGCCGCGTTCTTTCTTTGCGTACAGCATTCGTCCTAAATGCCAATCTGATGTATGAAGGAGTTTCATTGGATCTATAATTTGTTAGTCGTCGATTATTTTTGGCATGAATATTATTCGATTATTGCAGTCCGTTCGGAAAAATAATCCGACTGCCGATAAAAACGGAGTAGAAAATCAAAATTTTCCATAACGATACGGAACATATCCGGATTTTCATAATCGTCTATACAGAATTTAATTTTATCATTTCCAATTGCATAGTTTAAAAATTCCTTTGAAAAGATTGAGTTTGTAAGCAACTCGCATAAATCAAACTCTTCGTGTGCATAATATGGATTGTTTTTGTCAGGCATGCAGGATATTACACTTTCACGATATATTTCAATCCCGCCGTTTGGATTAAAAAAAATGCCGATTGCCTCATCGTCTTCAAAAGGAATATTTTTTATATCATCCTCGCTGAAATTTTGATATTTTTCATTCAATTCTTTATCCGTTAATTTTGGATCGGTTATTTTTGCATGCTTTACAGTCAAATCGAATTGAAATTGTGCATATTCGCGATTTCCGCGTATATAAACCATACGTTCGCCCTTGCTTAGCGCCAAAAATGCTTTTTCCAAATTTGCGATGAATTTCTTTTTCTCGTTTTCGTCCTCAAAAAGATGCTCAGAAATGTCCTTTCCTTCCCTGCCTTTTATTGATTCTACCAGACATAACCCTTGGTTTTGCCATACATCCCCTTTCCACTTCACTAAACAGATTGTAAGAACCGTTTCATTTTCAACTAATTTAACATTTTTAAAAGAAGTGAATTCATTAGAAAGCCAAAGTTGTTTTTTCGACGAGAGATGTTCTATCAAAAAACCGTCCTTTTCAATTTTCCGAATAAGAAAACAACCCATTATCCGTTTGGATATATTTTTAATAAAGGAATATTCGGAATGTTTTTCCCCAAGTACTTCGGCCAAATATTCATTGGCGCGCAAAGTCAACAAGGGCATGCAATTGTTGAAAATAAAATGAACTCGGGAATCGTAAATTTCCACTTCTTTTTGATTATCCAAAACAATCGTACTATTTACTTGATAACGATCCAGAACGTCAGCGAAATAATCATCGAAAAAAGCTTTCCAGAGAAAAGATTCGCAGGCAATAAAAGAAAGTTTTTCTCTTACCGTTCCTACCTTGCTATCGGCAGAAAGTTGCAGAAAATTTTGCAAATGTTCGTTTTGCGGCGCTTTTTCAAATTCGCTGTCAAACAAATAGTATATTTTCGACGCCGCTTCGTTAAATGCCTGATCGTTTTCAAAATAAGGATCAATGATTATGTCTTTGCTATGAACGGAGATTTGATACCAAATCAGAAAATAAAGATCTCTCAGATTGATTTCGTCGTCGTAATAATCGTCGGGAATTTCATAAAAAGGCAATTCTTTCCCGTACATTTTTTTGTGCAGATGGGTAAATGTCGAAAACAGGCGCGTTTCACTTATAACATCCTCGAAATAAGCCGTCAACACGCAAGCCAATTCTTTTCCTTCTTTTGGATCATCTAAAAAGTCTACAATTTCTGAGGTTTGAATTATTTTTAAAACAGTATTACATAACTTCATATAATAATTATCGACCAATGTAAAATTGTTGTAAGGGTGATACTGCAACCAATCCTTCCCTACAACTCTATTCGTTTGATTGAATGATTTCATCTCTATTTATAAATAAATATAATCTGCTTTTTATTTCTATTGAGATACCTGATTATTGGAGGCTTTATTTTTAGCGCCATTCTAAAAGCATGCTCAGTTTATCTACTGTAAAATAATAATTTACAAGAGAATGAATGTATATTGAACATTCATAAACCCTTGCTCCTTATCCATAGCTATAATGGATAATCACCCTCTCACAATTTTTATGACACTATATGTTATAGCGATATGTTCAACAAAAAAACAATATAATAATATGTATATTAATTAATTAAAACGACATACTTTTTACGTCGCCACAAAAATGCTAAATTTATAGAGACGTTTTGCATTTGCAAATTTAGTTAATAATATTACTTTCAAAATAAAAAACTAATTTTTATTGCTTGCGCCTTCGCAAATCTTCGCTGGAATCAATATATTCTTTCGCCCATCCCTGTTCCTTGTTTTCCGTGGCTATTTGATGCGCCTCTTTTATCAGGCGTCCTCCCTTGTCTGCATCCATTTTCTCGTCTACCAGCATCTGGCCGTAAAAAAATGCTGTACAGCACAAATCTTCTCCAAATCGCAGAGGCGCTTGGAAATACAAATCCCTTCTGATTTTCAATGCCTCTGCGTATTCTTTTTTTGCAATCGCAAAATCGTGAAGATCGCGATGTAATACCCCCAGGTTGTTGAGCGTCATGGCCACATCCGGACGGTAGGCTTCCGGATTGTTTTTGGACAAGGCCCTTCTGATTTCCAAGGCCTCCGCGTACTCTTTTTCTGCTGCCGCAAAATTGTGAAGATC
>WRFY01000029.1 GCA_009783445.1 Candidatus Azobacteroides sp.
TAATATTTACTGATAAATTTTAATATTTATATTTATTCATTTTATTATCATTATTTTAAATTTATAGGTGCGTATTTATTTGAGACGCTTAGTATAGTTCTGTTTTGGCGTAATTGCATATTTCGGCTTGGACAAAACCGATAACACTTTATCCGTACTTATTTCTTCTATTTCTGCTGTATCACGGATGCCGACTTCCCGTACAAGCATTTTTTCGATACGCTTATATAACTTGGATGACAGTCTTTATAGGTCAGTGCATGGTCGCCGATAAACCGACGTCCACAATCTTTGCATAAATAATTTTGCTTTTTGGACGATTTTTTGTCGTTTTTCTTTATTTTTGTGCTTTGGCAATGGGGGCAGTAAAGTTCTATCCTTATTTTCATAAAACAAATATAGCTCTTTTTCTCTCTCATTGTCAAATTTTTATACCAGCATACTTTTTAGAGCATCTCCCAATAGTATTCAATGAAAAAAGGAAGTATTTTGATCGTAGATGATAACAAAAATGTTTTAACCGCTTTGCGTATTTTGTTGGAACAATATTTTGAGACCGTTACGCTCTTGTCGTCGCCCGGACAGCTTCATGCGGTTTTGCAAAGCTTATCGCCGGACGTAGTATTATTGGATATGAATTTTTCGGCAGGAATCAATACCGGAAATGAAGGCTTGTATTGGCTGTCGGAAATTAAAAAATACGATGCCGAATTGCCGGTCGTGCTTTTTACTGCTTATGCCGATATTGAGTTGGCAGTAAAAGCTTTGAAGTTGGGAGCCAGTGATTTTGTCGTTAAGCCATGGGACAATGCTAAATTAGTAGCTACTTTACAATCGGCTTATTCCCTGCGGCAATCGCGTAAAGAGGTGCGGCAGTTGCATGAAAAGCAGAATATTTTGCAGGAAGAACTGAACAAAGAGCAGGACATTTGTTGGGGAAATTCGGAGACCATGCAGCAATTGCGCCGAGTGATTCAGAAAGTAGCTAAAACAGACGCCAATATTTTGATTACCGGTGAAAACGGAACGGGAAAAGAAGTCTTTGCCCGTGAAATCCAACGCCTTTCTTCTCGGAATAAAGAAGCGTTTATCATTGTGGATATGGGCGCTATTACCGAATCGTTGTTCGAAAGCGAATTGTTTGGACACGTAAAAGGTTCTTTTACCGATGCAAAAACCGACCGAGCAGGTAAGTTTGAGGTGGCAAGTGGTGGAACGCTCTTTTTGGACGAAATAGGCAATTTGTCTTATCCATTGCAAGCCAAATTGTTGACAGCTTTGCAATCTCGGCAGATCATCCGAGTGGGGGGAAATAAAGCGATTCCGATCGACATTCGTTTGATAAGCGCTACCAACCGGAATTTGCCGGATTCTGTGCGAAAAGGCGAATTTCGCGAAGATTTGCTCTATCGGATCAATACCATCCAGATCGAAATTCCACCTCTGCGGGAACGCAAAGAAGATATTCCTTTGTTGGCGAATTTTTTTCTGAAAAAATATGCAGGCAAATACCGAGGCGGGCCTATGAGTTTTTCTTCCGATGTCGTTGATCAATTGAAAGAATACCATTGGCCGGGAAATATCCGCGAATTGCAGCATACCATCGAGAAAGCGGTGATTCTTTCGGAAAACGAAGTTTTGCAGACTTCTGATTTTTATTTGAAAAAATCGCTTAACGGTACTGCTCAAGGGCTTATGACATTGGAAGAGGCCGAACGTCTGTGGATTCGAAATGCCTTGGAACGCAACAATGATAATCTATCAGCTGCGGCTGCGGAACTGGGCATTACCCGGCCAACGTTGTACAGCAAGATGAAAAAATACGGCGAACAAAGAGAACGTTGAATCGAAATGTTCAAATCCATTCAATACAAGCTTTATATTTTTACAGTCTTGCTGATGCTGGCGGTGGCGGGCGCCGTTGCTTCTTTTTTCCTGCAAAACTATGTTTTTATGGCCGTCTGCGTTATATTGATTTTTGTTTGTCTTTCCCATTTGAATGCAGGCTATAAACGTTACAATCAGAATATTCTTTTTTTGCTTAATGCCTTGGACAACGGCGATTATTCGTTCCATTTTACGGAAACCAAACTTTCGACCCGAGAAAAGGAAATGAATCAGATGATGAACCGGATCAAGGAGATTCTCGCCAATGCACGGAAAGAAGTAATTGAAAATGAACATTTTATGAGTTTGATTCTTGAACGGGTTTCGACCGGAATTTTGATCGTCGACGACAGGGGAATTGTCCAACGGGTGAATCAGCCAGCTTTGAAGATGTTGGGATTGCCGGTTTTTTCCCATATCAATCAGTTATATGTTTTGAACGAATCGTACCCCGAATTGTTTCATCAGTTAAAGGCAAACGACCATGCCCAAATTTCGCTGACGACCGAGCGCGAAGAATTGCAAATCAGTCTTCATGCTTCACAAATCCGGCTGCAACGGGGAATGATGCGGGTGATTACGATGAACAATATTGGCAATGAGTTGGAAATGAAAGAAATGGAATCATGGATTCGTCTGATTCGGGTGATGACTCACGAAATCATGAATTTCATTGCCCCGATTACATCCTTAAGCGAAACCATGCATTCCATGCTTCGGACGGGCGATTTGTTTCAAACTCCTGAATGGGAGCAAAATATGATCGAAGTCTTCGAAACCATTCATACCACAGCTGCGGGTCTGCTGTCGTTTGTGGAATCGTATCGCAAGTTCACGGCCGTTCCCAAACCGGTAAAACAGGATTTTAATTTGATCGCCCTTATTGAAAAGGTCGTCAAACTCAACGAATGGGCTATAAATGAAAAAAATATTGAACTGGAAACCGTTTATCCGCCGGAAAGTATTGTTGTCTGTGCCGATGAAAACCTGATTTCCCAAACTTTGATGAATCTGGTAAAAAATGCTGTAGAAGCCATGGATGTCGATTTTCGCCCAAAGAAAATACGCATTTCACTTTATCGTTACGATACAGATAAAATATGCCTCGATGTAGCCAATACCGGCAACCCGATTCCTCCCGAAGTGTTGCCGCATATTTTCATTCCGTTCTTCACGACCAAATCGTCCGGATCAGGTATTGGTTTAAGCGTTTCCCGTTACATCATGCGTTTGCACGGAGGAAAACTGCAATACTCCCGCTCGAAGGATGGAATGACCGTTTTCAGCCTGATTTTTATGTGAAAAAATAGAAAAGAATAATGCAAATTAACCTTATTTTTATTCTGATTCATTAATAAAACAACCTCAGTATCAACGATTATCTGATTCGTTATTCTAACCTCATTACTTCATTCTTTTCTTATCATTTTCCACTCATAAGTATGCAACACATTGTTTTAGCCATTCCATTTTTATTCATTTTTCTGTATCTTTTTCTTCTCTTTCTTCTGCCAAACCGGTTATTAATTTCCATAATCCAACACAGGGCATACACATAAAGATAATATACCCAAAACCTCCCAGTTTAAAACCAAGCAAGACAACGATGAGATTAAGCAAAAATATATAGGCAACACATGCCAATATTGCGACAATGTAACTTATTGTTTTATTCATGTTTTTATTTTTTTTGTTGTGAAACTAAATGTATCAATAATTTTATTAAAATCTATTTCCCATAAATTACTCTCAGAAATACGATAGCTTATTGTTAATTTTACCATTTCATTGTTATTGTACAGGTAATAATCCGCCACCTTAACATTACCGTTCAGTCCCTTTCTCTCATATTCTTGTTTAATATAAACAAATTTGTTGACATTTTTGGCGATTTTAATATTGCTGAAATTCAATAATTCCAAATCACAATCCATTTGTTTAGCTCTTTTGATTTCGTTCAACAAATTGTCTTTAAATGTTTTGTTTAGTTCGTTATATTCTGCTTGGGTGTATGTGATATTGCCATTCCATCTGAAAAAATCATCCGAATCCCCTTTTTTATAACTTATTAAAACTCGCGCGTACAACTTCAATGCTTTTTTCTGCTCTTCAGAGTTTTGAATATCGTCCATTCCTGCGGGCTGAAAAACAAAATTAAAATAGTTAATATCAATTTTTTTGATGCTTCGAAGATTGTCTATTATAATTTCTTTGCCGAGCGATATAAATGAATTTTCATCTCGCAACTCCATTGTATTTGGAACGGATAAATTGTAATTCCTAAACTCATAACGAGTAAAGTTGTCGTCAACTACTATGATTTTTGTATTACGCTCTTTTTGCTGTGTAATTCCTAAAAAATTCGGCTCAATATTGTTTAGAATATAGTTGTAATCATTTGATTTATAGAAATGTTTGTCTCCATGAATCAATACAATGTATGAATGTCCATTTTTTGTAAACGCAATGTATTCACCCTCAATACTGACATCCTTCATAAGATTTCCGTAAAAATGACATTTTTTTGCTTTAAAACCAAGAAAATCAACACCAACAATCTCATCAAATTGCAACTGCCTATACATTGGAAATCGTTCCTGCTTCCATTCTATATCTGTTTCAATATATAAATCGTCGTCTACTTCAGCATCTATCCATTGAATAGCCAAGCCATTGATTGTTTCTTTTGACCAACAAGAAATCAGATGTTCCGTAATGTCGGCATATTTGTAATTGAGATTGGTAAGATTAATCGTGTTTTTATTTCCCCAATCAGATGGAATTTGTACAGATACACCATTGTATTTTACTGTTTGCCAATGATTTTGACAACTAACAAATAAAAGGAAAATAAAGAATAAATAAAAAATGTTTTTTTTCATAATAATTCTACTCCTTTCATTATGTTTTCACATTCTTTTTCAAAAAAGGTATCGTTGATATCCATTGTAAAGAAAATAAATTGCAAATAGTTTCTTCTGTGCATCATTTCACTTTGTATTCGACAAATATTCTGTATTATTCTCGTTATCCATTTTTTGTTCTTCATCGTTGATTTGAGTTAATAGCGGTTCTACTTTCGAATTTTGCTATCTTCGCTCTTACTTGTTTGTAAAGCCATAACATATAGGTATAATATATAATAAAGGCGCTAAAGCTTTATCTGCTTGCATGTGAAGATTTAATTTTCCAAAATCAATTATTTATGATTATACCCATTGCCCAACGTCCGCAGGGACGATACAATAATTCCATAAAAGATTTCAATAGCGCCTTATCAAATCGAGATACAAAATACGGGCTGATAAAATTTACAAATTCAGGCAATTTATAGATGCTTTCTTGCGATGTTTTGAGAAAAAAACTTTCATCGCCATTTAAAAGAAAATCGTTGAGTGATTGATTATTATTTGCCAAATAAGAATAGAATTTCATATAATTGGAATTTTTCAAATCATCAATTGCCGTTTCGCAATCGGTTTTTGTTAAATTAATTCCTTTGTAATTTAGAAGGCCATTATCGGACAAGTCAATATTGGCAAAAAGTTTTCTTTTCGCCTTTTTTATCATCGAACTTTCAATATCGGAAACTGAATAATTCTGCAGTCCAAGAATTTCTATAGGGTTGATAAAAGTCATAAATACACCTCATTTTGTATTTTGCACAAAAATACTTATTCAATCCAAATAAATCATCCTGCAAATAGCGCATTATTCCCCATTTTCTGTTAATAATTAAAATTACTTTTTATTATTTTATCAAAAACACTATCTGTCGTTTATTTTTGCTGCAATATAAGTTTGATGCGTTTTTATTCTTGTCAACAAATGAATTTTTGCTGTTTTTTCCGACTAAAATGTTTAATTGATTTTTTACGCCTCTTTTACAACTCACCTAACGGTTACGGTTTGGCATGATTTCCTTATTTTTATTGTATCTTTGTCCGGCATTTGTTGTTTTTTAAATGATGTTAAAAATATTCAACACAAAAAACTCGAAAAAAATCTTATGAAACAGGAATTAGCGGATGGAGATTCCGATTTAGGACGTAAACTTGATTTGATGCTTAGAACGGGAAAACTGTTGATCCAAAGTTTAGCCGATAGCAACCGTATTGATCGAAATATGCGCAGGATCGCCGTTTATATGGGAATTCCTTCCGATCAATTTCATATGCATATTACGTATACCACCTTGATGATCAATATTAACGAAGGTAGCCGGTCGGTTACAAAGTTTCGGAAATGTACGATGCACAGCGTGAATATGACGATGCTTTCCGAAATCAGTAAATTGTCTTGGCGGGCAATCGAAAAAGAATACACTTTGGATGAATACGAACGTGAATTGGATCGAATCGAAAAGGCAAAACATCATTATCCGCGTTGGCTGACGGTGATAGGAATCGGCTTGGCTTGCGCCGGATTCTGTAAATTGTTTGGTTGCGATTGGCCGGCGGCTTTCATTACTGCTGTGGCTTCATCTATCGCCATGCTTGCTCGTCAGGAAATGACCAAAAGGCATTTCAATCTTTACATGACTATCGCTATTTCCGCTTTTATTGCCGTTATTATAGCCGGTTTAGGCGTCTATCTGAAAATCAGCGATACGCCGCATCATCCTATTTTTGCTTGCGTTTTGTTTTTGATTCCGGGCGTGCCGCTGATCAATTGTGTGGATGATATGATCGACGGCTTTACCATTGTGGGAGTAACTCGCGCTGTCATCGCTTCCTTTACCATTGGCGCCATTACTTTCGGGATGGCTCTTGCCTTGAATGTGCTTCATCTTAATGATTATTCGGCAATGCTGGGTACTCCTGGAAAATGGTTTATGATGGCTGTCGCCGCTGCTGTGGCGGCCATGGGCTTTGCCATTTTGTTCAATGTGCCGCCTCATACGCTGATTGTTGCTGCCGCTGGAGGAGCCGTTACAGTAGTCTTGCGGAACTTTTTGATGTATCAGGCTGGATGGAGTCTGCCTTTAAGTTCTTTTTGCGGAGCTTTCTTTTTCGGAATGATTACGCTTTATCTGGTACATGTAGTGCACGTGCCGGCGCATGTTATTTCTATCCCGCCGGTAATCCCAATGATTCCCGGCGTATTGATGTATCGAGCCATGGTCGGTTTGTTGAATATCGATGCTACGGAAGGTTTGGAACAAATACCATTTTTGTTGCAGGCTTTGGAATCGGGCGTTAAAGCCTGCATGACCATTTTGGGCATTTCGTTGGGCGTCGCCCTATCCAACGTGATCGGGCGAAGGTATTTTTCTACCTCCAAGCAGAAACGGTTGATGATGGAAATAAAAATGAAAAACGATCCTATTTTCTAACTTACCTGAATATTTGTAAAAAATGTTCTTTGTAGGCAGGAGAAATTTCTATTTCACTTCCGTCTTCGAGCGTCACATATCCTCCCGAATTTTTATGGTACGACTTTACATAATCTACATTGATGATGTGCGACCGGTGTACGCGGATAAAAGGAGGCGGAAGAATTTCTTCGAAATGCCGCAGAAAGCGGCAGACCATTTTTTTACTTTTGTCTTTCAGATAGATATTGGTAAAATTCCCGTTTCCTTGCAGATGTACCATGTTTTCCATTTTGACCACTTCGAAACCGTCGAGGGTGGGAAGAATGACCTGCCGCTTTTCCGGACGCGGTTCATGAAAATTGTCTAATAAGATCTTGTTCCGGTTGATTATTTGATTTTTCTCGATTTGCGACTGTACTTTATTGACGCCCGTTATCAATTCTTCGATGCTGATCGGTTTAAGCAGATAGTATGAGGCGCTCTGATTCAATGCCCGTAAGGAATATTCCGAATAAGCGGTTGCAAAAATAGTTTCAAAATAAATGTCCTTGCAATGATCCAAAACGTCGAAAGCATTTCCGAAAGGCATTTCAACATCGAGGAAAACGAGTTGCGGCCTTTGCTCATGCAGCAAAGGGATCGCTTCTTTGGCGTTGTGCGCTTCGCCGATCAATTCCACTTGCGGGCAATATTTGGTCAGGTAAGATTTTAAGACTTCTCTCGCCGATCGTTCGTCTTCCACTATGATGCTGGTTATTTTCATATCAATTGAACGGATAAATAAAATTAGCAAAAACGGGTTGATTTTTGGACAAGATACTGTTTATTTTTGAAAACAATAGCATATTATTTGTTTTTTATGCCATAATGCAATAAAGTTATGACATAAGCGTTACAAACATATATATCCTAAAATCCACCAGATAATTTGTATGCAATTGTAAATCTTCTTAGTATAAAAATATATTATCACCATTTTTGATGAAACAAATAAAATGTAATATCCAATATAATAATTAGTTATAAAAATACT
>WRFY01000030.1 GCA_009783445.1 Candidatus Azobacteroides sp.
GCCGACTATCATAGCGTCAGGCAGAAATTCTACAGCGACTTTTTTGATATTTTTGATAAATCTTTTTGGAGGTTGGACAGTAGCGTTATGGATTTTTGTTTTTATTTGGGCGTTTTGCGCAAAAAAGAAATAACATGACTGTGAAAAAAAACGGTAAAGTTATTGTAGCATTTTTACTCATATTTACGGTAATTATAGCAAACAAAAATATAAATCCGTCTGATAACGAAACGGAATATTATGTAACAATAGCTGACCTAAATGTAAGAACGGGTGCAGGGACTCACTATGCCATTTCTTTTACTTTGCAGAAAGGAAACGAAGTCGAAATTATGTCTAAAAAAGGTAGTTGGTATAAAATCAGACATTTAGACAAGACAGGTTATGCATATTCAAAATATTTAACGCACAGTAAAACCATATCTAATATGAGTGAACTTGACACGAATTACCAGACAACTCAAAAAATAATTCCACATATTATCAAAGGAATTTTCACAGTCGTAATTCTCTTTTTCGGGTTCATTATATTTAGAAAAATACGCGACAAAAAATTACTGAAAACCGTTACTAAATCCAATAGAGGTACACAGTCAGAAAGAGATTTGGTTTTGAAACTTTTGAAATACGGAATACCAGCGGAGGCGATTTTTCACGACCTATATTTAGAAAAGAATAACGGAAGTTTTTTTCAGACAGACTTAGTCGTTGTTGCAGAGGTTGGTATCGTTGTGTTTGAAGTAAAAGATTATAGCGGTTGGATTTTTGGTAGTGGAAATCAAGCACAATGGACAAAAGTATTAGCATACGGCAAGCAGAAATATCGTTTCTATAATCCCATAATGCAAAATAATAACCATATCGGAGAGTTGATAAAAAGGCTCGGACAATTTGGAAATGTACCATTTTATTCAATCGTGGTATTTTACGGCGACTGTGTATTGAAAGAAATCAACTTCGTGCCAAATGGAACATTTCTTGTAAAATCGAATAGAGTTTTGGAAGTAATGAAAATGATTGCTGAAAACAATGAGCCTGCACAATATGCAAATAAAGACGACGTGCTTAGAATGTTAAAAGAAGCGGTAATAAACGGAGACAACAAGGAAATCCAAAATCAACATATCGAGGACGTTAGAGATATGTTGGGGAAGCACAGGATTTTTGAATGAATGAAAAAGAAACAATAAAAAAACTGCCGCTAACGACCAGTTTGGCATCAGGCGGGGTATCTCTTCGCGGGTAGGTCAGTGAAAATTTGGAAGTTCACCGCTCATTGCACCTTAATGTCCTCCCCCCCCGCCTGAACGCCAAGCCGCCATTGCGTTGCTCGCTTCGCTTGTAAATGTGCGCGCGAGTGCGCATATTATCGGCGTTATCTGCCTTCTTATGCCTTTATTTTCCAACTGTCCAATTGATCGCGATTGAAGCGATGGATGAAACTTTGGATTTTGTATACTTCTGTTTCGCCGGATTGAATATACACTTCGGCTGAATGAATGAATGCTTCGTAATTGCGGTCGGCATCGAGGAGCAACAAGTAACCCAAGATGATATGTCCGGCGCATTCTACTAAACGGCGCGCTTGAAAATCAATGTATTCATTGTCTTTAGTATCGGCTACTTGCGGCGTTATCTGTTCGTAAATTTCCGTCATTTTTGCTAATCGGACTTTCAAGCCGTCCAATGCAGGATTCAACGTCATAGATTGATATACTTTCATTTGCGAAAGATAGACGCCAATCAAGACGTGGCGGATAGCCGCCACTACCTGCAATTGCGTAGTGCCTTCATAGATATTGGTAATGCGGGCGTCGCGGTAGATGCGTTCGCAAGGATAATCTTTCATGAAGCCGGAACCTCCATGTACCTGAACGCAATCGTAAGCGTTTTGGTTGGCGTATTCAGTAGTCATTGCTTTTCCCAAGGGGGTAAAAGCGTCGGCCAATTTCTTATATTTTTTTAGTTCAGCTTTTTCCGTTTCATCCAATTTGCGTTCTTTTTCAATATCTTCCAATACTTTATACATATCTACGAAACGAGCGGTTTCATAAAGAATAGCGCGTGAAGCGTCTAATCGAGCTTTGATGTTGGAAACCATTTCGTAAACGGCTGGAAATTCGATGATCGTTTTTCCGAATTGCTTTCTTTCTTTGGCATAAGCCAAAGCTTCGCGGTAAGCAGCTTCCGAGAGGCCGGTGGCTTGAGCCATGATTCCCAGACGGGCGCCGTTCATCAACGACATGACGTAACGAATCAAGCCTAATTTGCGTTGGCCGCAAAGTTTCGCCTTCGCGTTTTTGTAGGTCAGTTCGCAAGTGGGCGAACCTTTGATGCCCATTTTGTTTTCGATTCGGCGGACATTGACGCCTCCATCCCGTTTATCGTAAATAAACATGGAAAGGCCGCGGCCGTCTTTGGTTCCTTCTTCAGAACGCGCCAAAACCAAGTGAATGTCCGCATCGCCATTGGTAATGAAACGTTTTACGCCGTTTAACCTCCAGCAATTTTCGGCTTCATCGTAAGTAGCTTTCAGCATGACAGCCTGCAAGTCGGAACCGGCGTCGGGTTCGGTTAAGTCCATCGACATGGTTTCTCCCTCACAAACGCGCGGAATGAACTGCCGGCGTTGTTCTTCATCGCCAAATTCGTATAAAGTTTCTGCACAATCCTGCAAAGCCCACAAATTACAAAATCCGGCGTCTGCGCGGGCGGCAATGTCGGAAGTCATAATAAAAGTTACCATCGGAAAGTTCAATCCGTTGTAGCGGCGGGGCATGGACAAACCCATCAATCCGGCTTGAGTGGTCGCTTTCAAATTTTCGACCGTTCCGGGAGCGTAGATTGCTCGGTTGTTGATCATCTGGGGGCCTTGTGCATCTACATCTTCTGCATTGGGAGCGACTGTTTCTCCGATGACTTCGCCTGCGATTTCCATCACTTTTTCGTAGCTGTCGATTGCATCTTCGAAGTCGACCGGCGCATAATCATATTTTGCCGCTTCGGTGTAGTTTCGTTCTTTTAATTCTACAATCCGTTTCATCAAAGGATGTTGCAAATGATGTTTCAACGACGGATTATCTAAATAAAAATTAGCCATTCGTATTTTAACTTTTTAAATTTATTACTTGCTATTCTTTTTATAATATTTAATCATTTTGGGAACAACAGTTTCGACTTCTCCTGTAATCACATAATCTGCAATGGCATTGATGGGAGCGTTTGGATCGTTGTTGATGGCAATGATCATTGACGATTCCTGCATGCCGGCAATATGTTGAATTTGCCCTGAAATACCGCAGGCAATATACAATTTAGGTCGGACGGTCACGCCGGTTTGGCCAATTTGACGTTCATGTTCTGCAAATCCAGCATCTACTGCGGCGCGGGAAGCGCCTACTTCAGCGCCAATCGTATTGGCTAAATTGTAGAGCAAATTGAAATTTTCCTTCGATCCCATGCCGTAACCTCCCGATACAATGATCGACGCTCCTTTGATGTTTACTTTAGACGATTCGATGTGGCGTTCGATGACGCTTACGGCGAAGTCGGCTTCCGTTACAAATTTTTCCACAGGGTGAGAAATCGTTTGTCCTTTGTAATGAGCGTCCAAAATTTCTTTTTTCATCACTCCTTCCCTTACGGTCGCCATTTGAGGACGGTTCTCTGGATTGACGATAGTCGCTACAATATTTCCTCCGAAAGCGGGACGAATTTGGTAAAGCAAGCGAGCGTATGTTTTTTTCTCCTTCTTTTCTTCGTGGTCTCCGATTTCCAAAGAAGTGCAATCGGCTGTCAATCCGCTGAACAAGGCAGAAGACACGCGGGGACCTAAGTCGCGTCCAATACTTGTAGCGCCCATCAAAGCGATTTGCGGTTTTTCTTTTTTGAAGAGCTGTACTAAAATCGAGGTATGCGGAAGCGAAGTATAAGGATACAAGCGGGGATCGTCGAACAGGTGAAGCACATCTACGCCGTAAGGAAATACTTGCGAGCCAATGCTCTCTAATCCGTTTCCGATAGCGACAGCCTCCAACCGGCAATTCAATTGATTTGCCAAAGAACGGCCTTTGGTTAAAAGTTCCAGACTTACGTCTTCTACTTTGCCGTTTTCTATTTCAAGATATACAAATAAATGATCCTTCATATTCAAATCATTCTTTTTAAAATTATCCAATCGTGTGGTTTGCAATTAATTCAATGATTAATTCTTCGATTTGCTGGTCGGAAGAATCAAGCGTTTTACTCTCTTTTGCCTGAAAAACAACGTTTTCAATACTTTTTACTTTAGTCGGCGATCCGGAAAGTCCACATTGTTTTGGGTCGGCATTTACATAGTCGGCGCTCCATTCTTCCAAGTTGAGATACGGACGCGCGTCGTATAGATGGATATGGGGAGCTGTTGCATCCTGTTTTTCAGAAGCCGTTTTGGCATATTTGTATTTTTGTATTAATTTGGCATTTCTCGGACGGCATCCGGGCGCAGAACCGTTAACCGTTACCAACAGAGGTAATTTTCCTTCTACTATTTCGATGCCACGTTCCAAACGGCGTTTTACCGTGATTTTTCCGTTTTTTACAGATTGAATTTCTTCGGCATACGTAATTTGAGGAATTCCCAATTTTTCGGCTACTTGAGGGCCTACTTGGGCGGTATCTCCGTCGATGGCCTGACGGCCGGAAATGAGGAGGTCGAAAGAGCCGATTTTACGAACAGCGGTACAGAGAGCATAACTCGTTGCCAAGGTGTCGGCGCCTGCAAAAACACGATCGGTCAGGAGGTAACCGCCATCGGCCCCTCGGAATAATCCTTCGCGAATAATTTCGGCTGCGCGGGGAGGACCCATCGTCAAGAGAGTGACCGTAGATTGCGGATACTGATCTTTCAGTCGAAGCGCTTGTTCCAAAGCATTCAAATCTTCCGGATTAAAAATAGCGGGCAGCGCTGCACGATTGACAGTTCCATCCGCTTTCATAGCATCTTTCCCTACATTGCGCGTATCCGGGACTTGTTTTGCTAATACAATAATTTTTAAGCTCATTGGTTTATGAATATAATATTTGAGTAATAGAATTGCTCGTTTCGAATACGGCTGCAAAAGTAAGTGATTTTGATTAGGAATCAAAACATACGAGCCGAAATTGCACAAAAAATACATTTTTGCGCAAAAAAAGATCGGGGTATTTGCATCCGGCGGCCTTTCAGGCAGGAAGTAAAGACAGAAGCATCGTCATGCCGCTGTTGCAGGCGCGAAGGATATTGTTTTCCCTGTTTTGGGAAAAATGGAATTCGCGACTTATAAGCTTATCTTTGTAAGCCGCTGCGATCCAGACGGTTCCTACTGGTTTTTCCGGAGTTCCTCCGTCTGGGCCGGCAATTCCTGAAAGAGCGATGGAACAATCGGTTTGGAAAATGCGCTGTGCGCCGAGCGCCATCTGTTCAACAACTGTCTGACTGACTGCGCCTTGATTTTCTATGTCTGAGGAATTTACTCCCAATAGAGCCGTTTTGGCTTCGTTGGAATACGTTACGGCTCCGCCTTTGAAATAATGGGAACATCCGGGGATCGCGGTAAATAAAGAGGCTAATTTTCCTCCCGTGCAACTTTCTGCAAGGCTCAAAGTCCATTCGTTTTTCTTCAAAAGCTTGTCCAGCGTGATTTCCAAGTCGTCTTCTTCATCCGAAACTATATAAGAAGATAAAAGAGCCGTTAACTTTTCTTTTTGCTCTTCCATTTCCTTGTTTAATAATTCTTTATTTTGATTTTTACCGGTCAACCGCAAACGGATCAGACCCGATGTGGGCAGATAAGCTAATCGAATGGAAGGAGGCAGTTCATTTTCGAAAGATTCCAGATGCATGGCTAAGAGCGATTCGGAATAATCTTTGATCCAGTAGGTTTGATGCTGAATGGAATCCGTTTCTGGAAACGCCGTTTGCAATCGAGGAATAATTTCATGACTCATGGCCCATTTCATTTCATAAGGGACGCCCGGCATGGAAACCAAAATTTTCCCTTCTTTCTCAAACCAGGTAATGGGAGCCGTTCCCATTTTGTTTTGGATAATAAGGGCGTTGGCAGGAACATAGGCTTGAAAACGGGTTAAATCGTTTAGCTTTCTGTTTAATCCTTTGACTACCTCTTCCACTGTTTGCAGGGTTTTTTCGTCAAAGACCAATGGCGTATTGAAATATTTGCAAAGCGTTTTTTTGGTAATATCGTCTTTGGTGGGGCCGATCCCTCCGGTTACTAAAACGATAGAAACTCTCGAAAAAGCCGTTTCAAAAGCATTCAGAATGTCTTTTTCCTGGTCGCCTATAGTGGTTTTATACCGAACATCCAAACCGATCTTGTTCAGTTCAACAGCCATCCATGCAGCGTTGGTGTCGATGACTTGCCCTATGAGTAATTCGTCGCCAATGGTGATAATTTCTACTTGAATCATGAATCAATTACAGAGTTATGAAAATTAAAATTACGAAACTAAGCCGCAGATTGGGAAAGTTGCGTTCGCTTTTCTTTCAAACCTTTGTATGTAAACCATATTCCGGCGATAATGAATGGAATACTCAGCAATTGCCCCATGTCCAAAATCATATTTTCTTCGAATGTTTCTTGTACATTCTTGAAAAATTCCACGAAAAATCTCGAAAGAAAAATACCAATCAAGAAAACGCCGAATATCAAGCCTTCGTATTTATAATCTTTTCTTTTCCAATACATCCACAAACAAATACAGGAAGTAAGCACATAAAAAAACGCTTCGTAAAGTTGCGTAGGGTGGGAGGGAGGCCCGAAAACGGGAGCTTCTCCCCTGTGGATGTAAGAAATATTTTCGATAAAACGGAATGCCCACGGAAGAGTAGTCGGATGGCCGTAAATTTCATGGTTCATCAAGTTTCCCAAACGAATCAAGGCGGCCACAAACCCTACTGGAACCACTACTCGGTCCAATACCCAGAGCATATTGACGTGATATTTTCTTGAAAAAATCCAGATTGCAAGGAGGATCCCAATCGTACCTCCGTGGCTGGCCAATCCTCCTTCCCAAATTTTCAATATATCAATGGGATGCGATAAATAGTATCCGGGATTGTAAAATAAGCAATGGCCTAAACGCGCGCCGACCGTAGCGGAAACAATGACGTAGAAAAATAGTTTTTCGAGCCACATTTCGTTTAGTTTTTCGTATTTCCACATTTTTTGGACAATCCACCATCCCAAGGAAAATCCCACGGCAAAAGCAATTCCATACCAACGTACTTCCTTGTCAATGAATGGAATGGTGAAGGCTACAGGATCAGCTGTCCACGTAATAAAAGATAACATATTCGCTGTGATTTATAAAATTTCATTGCGTGCAAAGATATGCAGTTTGTTTGAATAAAACAAGGTTTATGAGAAATGGGGCATACGAAAAAATTTCTTTTCAAACGCTATTTTTGTGATCAACAATTATAATAAACATCATTAATATTTACTGATAAGTTTTAATATTTATATTTATTCGTTTGATTGTCAATATTTTAAATTTATAAATATGTATTTATTTGAGACGCTTAGTATAGTTTGGTTTACCCTCAAAAGTGCTAAGACATACTTTGCCGTACATCCTGTATTTCTTTAATGACGATGGATTGAAATCTACTGTTAATTAAAAGTGTCGTCTTTGCGAAATTTCGAGATGGAAAAGCCTCCAAATTTCATTTTTTGTCCGTAAAAAAGTATCCCCTCTTCCCATCGACAGGCAATAGATTCATTAATGTAGTTTTTGAAAAAATAATACAAATTTAATTTGTTTCTTTTGCTGAAAAAGGGAAACAAACCAGCGCTTGTGTCGTAATTTATTGGAATAGAATGATTATCTTTATCGCAATTTATTAACTTTAAAATCATCCTTTATGGAAACGACCAACCGAACAAGCCTCTTTTTATTGCATTGGGCTGCCATGTGTTCCGGGAATACCGGCAGCGATCGACGAAAAATCAAAACTTTTACTCATTCCACGCCAGAAGGCGGGCTGTAAAAAATGCGGTACATATACTATTGCTCGTTCATATAACTAAGTTTTTGAAATGACATAATATAATAATATTTAGTTGATTACAATAAATTAAAATCGCAATATACAAACGAGCATAATATGTATCAATCATTCGTTTATTAACCTTAATTTTTAAGGGTTCCCTTAGTAGAATAGGATAACATAGCTATTCCCTTTCCCCCTTATTTCATTGATTAATCGATTGAAAATAAAGGAATAAGGAATAATTTTAAGAGGAACATATTTTTTAAAAAATAAACGTCCATTTTTTACAACAACCCATGTCAGGA
>WRFY01000031.1 GCA_009783445.1 Candidatus Azobacteroides sp.
TAATACTGCCAATGGAAGTCAGGCGCTTTTTTACAATAAGACGGGCGATAATAACACCGCCAATGGAAGCAGTGCGCTTCATGACAATACGACCGGAGGCGGTAATACAGCAACCGGAGACGGCGCTCTTTACTATAATAATGGAAACAATAATACTGCCAATGGAAGGCAGGCGCTTTTTTCTAATACGACCGGTATCTACAATACCGCCAATGGAACTAATGCGCTATATAGCAATACAACAGGTAGTTATAATACCGCTATTGGTTATAACGCAAATGTCAACGCAGGTGATTTGACCAATGCAACCGCCCTTGGCTACGGAGCCACTGCCACAGCCAGCAATCAGGTAACCATAGGAAATAGCAGCGTAACCAGCATTCGCGGGTATGTACCTTGGACGACCATTTCGGATGGACGGGTCAAGAAAAATATTCATGCAGACGTTCCGGGTCTTTCCTTTATCAAGCAATTGCAGCCGGTTACGTACAATCTCGATCTGGATGCAGCCGACAATATCTTGAGGGCTGGAAATCTGCGTGCCGGCGAAAATGATTCGTTGCGCGCCTCCGCTCCTGTGGATACGAAAGCAAGAGAAGCCCAACAAAAACGCTTGTACACCGGTTTTGTAGCTCAGGATGTGGAAAAAGCGGCACAAAGTATTGGATACGATTTCAGCGGAGTAGATGTAGATGAAAGCGGCAACGGACTGTACGGATTGCGGTATTCGGAATTTATTGTGCCTCTGGTCAAAGCGGTACAGGAACTAAGCGATCAGAACGACGTTAAAGATGCAACCATCGTTTCGCTACAAGATCAAACGGAGCAATTGCAACAGCAGGTAGAAACGCTGACCGAATTGGTCAATCAGTTGCTGAACAAAGAAAACAGTCCGGTTGTCGATACAAAGAAGAGCATTTCGCTGGCAAAAGCTTCTTTGGAACAGAACTTTCCCAATCCGTTCAATTATTCCACCACCATTCGATATACTTTACTGGAGTCGTTCCGTTCTGCCAGCATCGTCGTCAACGATAATTCCGGAAGAACCATGAAACAAGTATCGATTTCTACGCCGGGAACAAGTAGCATTCAGATTGAAGGCGGTTCTTTATCGGCCGGCATCTATTATTATTCGCTCTATGTAGATAATACGTTGGTCGATACAAAAAAGATGATCTTAACGAAATAAACGTTCTATACCAGAGTACTAAAAAGTCATAATAAAGAGAGACGCGGTATACCGCGTCTCTCTTTATTATATATATATCGTTGATAATCAAATATATAGAAAATTCGAGTAAGAGCGGCTCCTGATTAATCGCCTGCTTTAACCCACGTACGGTTTGTCGCGTACCGTTCAAATTCCGAATTCTTGATGCAATTTCGGGATTTCTATATCTTTAAATCCTTTTTTCAATAGGCGTCGTTTGAATTCTTTCTGGACTTCCGGTTCTCCGTGAACGATAAAAACCCGTTTGACTTCTCCCGCATCCTGACAGGAAAGGAATTGGCACAAATCGTTGTAATCGGCATGAGCGCTCATAGAATCAATGATTTTAATATCGGCCCGTACCGTAAATGGATTGCCGAAAATACTGACCGTTTCAGGATGTTGTTTCAAGCGAGCGCCCAACGATTGAGGTTCGCAATAACCGATCATCAAAATCGTATTCCGCCAGTTTTCGATGCCGTTAGCGATGTGATGCTTCACACGGCCTGCTTCCGCCATTCCCGAAGCCGAAATAATCACCATCGGAGTATAATTCGTATTCAAAGCTTGAGATTCCCGTTTGTCGGTAATGTATTGCAAGCCTTTGAACTGGAAGGGATCGTCTATTTTAAACAATTTCTGCACCGACCGATTGAAACATTCCGGATGTTTTTTTACCACATCCGTTACTTTAGTCGACATCGGACTGTCCAGATAATATTTCAAGGACGGCAAACGCTTGTCTAATTCCAGATCATTCAAGGCATACAACAATTCTTGCGTGCGTCCCACACTGAAAGCCGGAATAATCAATTTTCCTTTTTTGCCCAGACAGGTTTCTTCTATGTTTTGAAGCAAATCTTCGCTATAGGATTCGATCGGTCCATGCAATTTATTGGCGTAAGTCGATTCGATGATGATATAGTCGGCTGGCGGAAATGTTTGAGGCGAATGCAGAATAGGGTCTCGGTAACGCCCAACGTCGCCGCTGAAAGCGACTGTAGTCGTCGTGCCGTTTTCTGTGAGGCGGAGGTAAATCATAGCGGCGCCGGCAATATGCCCCACTTCGAAAAACTCCATTTCGACCGACTGGTCTATCCTGAACGGACGATTGCATTCTACAGGAACAAAATGGCTAAATGTTTTTAACACATCATCTTCTGTATATAGAGGTTCCAATAAGGGCTTGCCTTCTTTCGCTCTTTTTTTATTCAGAAAATGAATATCCTGTTGCTGAATAAATGCCGAATCCTGCAAAAGTATTTTGGCAATATCGACGGTTGCAGGAGTAGCGTATATCTTCCCCTTGAAACCCTCTTTTACCAATTTAGGCAACAAACAAGAATGGTCGGCGTGGGCATGTGAAAGAAGAACGCAGGAGACTTCTTTGGGATTGAAACCAAAATGGCGATTGAGCATTTCGGTTTCTTTTCCCCGCCCTTGAAATATCCCGCAATCGAGGAGGATTTTTTTTCCATTTGTCAGTGAAATAAGATGTTTACTTCCAGTCACCGTCATGGCTGCTCCGTGGAAAGAAATTTTCATGAAATAAAAGTTTAAAAAATATTGGACTTGTTTAATTAAAATATCGCGTATTTTTCCTGTTCAGGACAACATAGATAATAACAGGCGCTCCCAATAAAGGCGTTACAGCATTTAAGGGAAGCAAGCCGTTTCCAAAAGGCAAAATCGTTAACAAATTGCAAAGCAAAGCAATCGCCGCTCCCGAAAGCAAGGTCGCCGGCGCTAAAAACTGCTGGTTGGAAGTTCCTAAAACCATCTGGGCGACATGCGGTACGGCCAGACCGATAAAAGTGACCGGCCCGCAAAAAGCGGTCACAATAGCCGTCAAAAAACCGGCAACGGCCAATATCTGAATCCGCGCCCGCTTGACATTGATTCCCAAATTGGCCGCATAATTTTCTCCCAATAACAAAAGATTCAACGGTTTAATCAATAGAAGCGAAGCCAGTAAACCCAGCAGAAGCGTCAGGCTGTAAAAAGGCAATTGCTTGTAGGAAACAGACGAAAAACTGCCTAATCCCCACAACACATACGAGCGGATATTTTCTGAAGCGGCAAAAGCGTTCAGAATCGAAATTCCAGAAGCCGTCAGGTAACCCATCATCATGCCGACAATCAAAACGAGCATGTTGCTTTTCAATCGGGCTGATAAATAAACGATCAACGACAAAATGGCCAATGCGCCTAAAAAGGCAGCCAAAATCGTCGATAAACCGACGCCTCCCCATACCACGGATCCGCTTCCGGACACATTCCCAGAGTACAACAAAACAATGGCGACTCCTAAGCTCGCTCCATTGCTTACTCCCAAAATACCGGGGCCGGCCAAGGGATTACGAAACAGGGTCTGAAGCATCAAACCGCTGACCGCCAAAGATGAACCGGCTAATAACGCCGTCGTTGCCTGCGGCAAACGCGACTGCAAAACGATGCCTGTCCACGAGGAACGTTCTACATCCCTCCCTAAAAGAATATCCATTACCGCCTGAGCAGGAATGGATACCGAACCATAAAGAAGATTACATAGAAAGAGCAGGATGATAAAAAGGGCAATGCTGTAACAGATAAGACTTTTGCTCTTCATTCATGCGTTTATCTTAATCGATCCAATGAGCGAACTAATTTTTCGTCCTTTTTGATTGCACGAATGGCCAACACGTCCAAAATACATATAATCAATGGGATTATCACTGGCCACTGCCAAACGACGACTGTTTCTGTCGCATTTCGCACCTCCAAAAAGAAGGTAATATAAAAAAGGAACTGTAAAATCCAAATTCCCGTACACAATCTCATTTGCAAAATTCGCTTTTTGTATAAGAAAATAGCGCCAAACGATAAAATAAGCGTCAAAGCGCTTTCCCCTATCAAGAACCAAATATAGGGATACTGAATAAAGATATAGGGATACTTCATAAAAGGAAACAGCTCGAGGCCTCCGTTTATCACAGGAGATAAAAAAAACAAACATCCGCTTAAAAGAAAAATTAAAAAAAGCCAGATGGTTTGAATCCGTTGTATCATAATTCCTCTATTTTGTCTTTTTCTTTAGCCGGATTGCGATAATAAATTTCGCCGTCCACAAACTCTTGAATAGCAATCAGCGTAGGTTTCGGAAGACGTTCGAAATAACGGGAAATTTCTATTTGCTCCCGGTTTTCGAATATCTCGTCCAAGTTGTCGGTATAAGAAGAAAATTCCTGCAACTTACGTTCCAAATCCTGTTTGATTTCCAAAGCAATTTCGTTCGCCCGTTTGCCGATGATACGCACCATTTCGTATACGTTTCCTGTTTCTTCGGCCAGACTCATCATGTCGCGAGTAACCGTATTGCTCGGGGCATTTGTTTTTTTATAATCCATAAATTCTATTTAATTATTAATTGTTCAATGCTTTAGCAACATTATCATATAGTTTTTTTATTTCTTTCACATATTTTCCTTCCGGATAATCATTGATATACGAATAATACTCATCTACTACGTCGCGATACCTGAAATCCTTTTTTTCTTCCACGCTCTGAATAGCCAATTCATACTTAGCTTTGAACATGTAATACATAAAATCTTCGCGGTATTTAGAAAAAGGATAGGCGCGCATGGCATTTTGCGCCGTGATGACACACGAAAGGTAATTTCCCCCCGGAAAAACATAGACGAGGTAATCGCCCAAATTGTAATAGAGGCGCGCCGCCATCAATTCTTTCAGCGCCAACTTTTCCTGCAATTCGAACAAAGCTTGTTGTACGGCGTCTTTTTTCTCGCTTTGCGGATAATATTCTATAAAATCCTGAAACTGCTGCATGGCTTTGTAAGTATCCGACTGATCCAGACGAAAATCGGGCGAATTCAGATACAATCCGTAGGCCGAATAGTAACGAGCCAATTCGGCATATTCTCCTCTGGGATAGGAAGTATAATACGTCTTGAAATATTCGGAGGCCGATTCATAATCTTTCAAAGCATAATAAGATTGAGCCAACAAATACAGAGCTTCTTCCCCATGGGAAGACCCCCGCATCAAAGGAACGATTTCTTCGAGAAGAGAGACGGTTCTGTTGTACTTTTTTTCATCAAAATATCTTTTGGCGGCTTCATATTTCACCATCATATCGGTACTTTTCTGTATTTTGTTGTATTCGCCGCAGGAAATAAATAATAGTAACAGTAAAAAAGAAAAACAAAATCTTTTTGATGACATATTCATGAAAATTTATGCGCAAAAGTACTTAATACCTTTGAATTGAAAAAGAATTTAAGTCTTTTTATTATATACTGCTGCTTCACACTTCTTTTATGTCCTTGCATTTATATATGTCCTTGCATTTATATTTGAAGAGATGTATCTGCCAGATGATTTTGTAGTTTTTTGCAAAACAGAAAGAACCGATTGACACGTTAGCATCCCAATTCGCTTTAAAATCATATTTTACAAAAAAAATTGCAAAAAAAATGTAAAAAAAATTTGGAAAAGGAGAAAAATATATATATCTTTGTCATGAGTTAACAAATTTGTTAAACATAAGTGTTAAGCAAAAATATTTTAAACATCATTAAAAACGAACGCTATGGATAAGAATGATATTGGAACCAATGCAGGCGTCATCTGGCATTTATTAGCCGATAATGGCGCTTTGAACATCAGAGAGATAGGGGAGCATACCCATTGGAGAGAAGCCTGTATATTTCTGGCTTTAGGATGGCTGGCGCGAGAAAACAAAATCAATTTTCTTGAAAAAGATGACGCTATGTACATAGAACTGAACGATAGCCATTTTTCAGAAATTTACTATTAGAGGATACGATATCTCCTTCTAACAAGCGGATGAAAAGGAGGATGCATCTGATCTTAACCTAACTTTTACCCTTATAAAGAGCTAAAAACAAGAGCCAGAACCAGAAGAGGATGTCTAAAAAAGCGATTTTGTGCGTCACTACGAGGACAAAGTCCAAAGCAATCCATTGAAAATTAATAAATTGGATTGCTTTGGACTTCGTTCATCGCAGAGGGGTATGGTAGACTATATGCTTAAAGCAAAGAGTTATGTCTGCTCTCTCTCTCGAATCCGCGAGATTTTATCTTTCCTTGATTATTTGGTTAATATCATTTTTTTGGTATCCACCAATGTATTGTCCAAATACAAAGAATAATAATAAATACCGGCCGACAGGGAGCCGCCTTCAATCGTTATACTGCCTGTTCCCGGTTTAGAAACAGCTATTTGTTTGTATACTCTTCCCGAATTGTCGGCAATGACAATGCTTGCCGAGCGGAACGTTTGCGGCAAGGTATATTGGATGGTAGTCGAATGATTGAACGGATTGGGAAAATTCTGTTCCAAAGAAGCTTTGGCAACCGAAATAGTTTGAAGGGCGGGAGAAGGATTGTTTTCTTTATTCAACAACTGGTTGACCAATTCGGTCAGCGTTTCTACCTGATCTTGCAGCGAAACGATGGCCGCGTCTTTCGCGTCGTTCTGATCGCTCAATTCCTGTACCGCTTTGACCAAAGGCACAATAAATTCCGAATACCGCAATCCGTACAGTCCGTTGCCGCTTTCATCTACATCTACTCCGCTGAAATCGTATCCAATGCTTTGCGCGGCTTTTTCCACATCCTGCGCTACAAAACCGGTATACAAACGTTTTTGCTGGGCGGCTCTCGCTTTGGCATCCACGGGAGGAGCGGAGGCGCGCAACGAATCATTTTCGTCCGCACGCAGTTTTCCAGCTCTCAGAATATTATCGGCTGCATCCAAATCGAGATTGTACGTAACCGGCTGCAATTGCTTGATAAAGGAAAGGCCCGGAACGTCTGCATGAATATTTTTCTTGACTCGTCCATCGGAAATAGTAGTCCAAGGTACATATCCCCGAATGCTGGTTACGCTGCTATTTCCTATGGTTACCTGATTGCTGGCAGTAGCTGTAGCATTATAACCAATGGCAGTTGCATTGGTCAAATCACCTGCATTGACATTTGCATAATGACCGATAGCGGTATTATAATTTCCTGTTGTATTGGAATAAAGAGCATTCTGTCCATTAGCAGTATTCCCATCTCCCGTAGTATTGCTACAAAGTGCATTGCGTCCGACAGCCGTATTGTAGCCACCGGTTGTATTAAAAGCAAGAGCCCAACTTCCAATAGAAGTGTTGTAAGTACCGGTTGTATTATTTTGAAGTGCAGTTTCTCCCATAGCGGTATTAGCGCTACCTGTCAAATTGTTACAAAGTGCATTGCGTCCAACAGCCGTATTGTAGCCACCGGTTGTATTAAAAGCAAGAGCCCAACTTCCAATAGAAGTGTTGTAAGTACCGGTTGTATTATTTTGAAGTGCAGTCTCCCCAATGGCTGTATTACTGTTACCCGTCAAATTGCTACGGAGTGCATTACGTCCGACAGCCGTATTGGAGGCTCCGGTTGTATTGCAAGCAAGAGCTCATCCTCCAACAGAAGTGTTGCTAGTACCGGTCGTATTATTTTGAAGCGCAGTTTCTCCAATGGCTATATTGCTGCTGCCAGTCGAATTAGATAGAAGTGCATTATTTCCAATAGCAATATTAGCTCCTCCGGTCATATTAGACTGAAGCGCATAAACTCCAATAGCTGTATTGCTGTTACCAGTCGTATTAGAACGAAGTGCACCCTGTCCCATAGCGGTATTGTTGCTACCTGTCGTATTGGAATAAAGTGTATTATATCCATTTGCAGTATTGCCGGTTCCTGTCGTATTCAGACGAAGCGCATAACTTCCCATAGCAGTGTTTCCGCTGGCCGTATTGTTCAATAGCGCTTCATTGCCGACTGCAACGTTTTCTGTACCCGTCGTATTGTTCGTTAACGAATAAGCTCCTATGGCTATGTTGTTGTTGCCTGTACTATTTATCCGCAAGGCATGCATCCCCATCGCGACATTGCCGGTTCCTTTGGTCAGGTCTCGGAGCGATTCATAGCCTACGGCTGTATTGTTGTTTCCGTGACCGTAGCCGACATCGGCGCCGGAGGTTTGGTTCATCGACCACAAGGCTCGACAACCGACTGCCGTATTGTAGTTTCCGTCTATGCTTCCCCCTAAGGCTTGCTCGCCGAAGGCGGTGTTTTCATATCCCGTTGTATTAAACCATAGGGCCGAATTTCCGCCGGCTGCATTTCGGTAGCCCGTAGTGTTTTGGTTCAGCGCGCCTGAACCCAAAGCGGCATTCCAATAACCGGTAGTATTTTTTTCAAGCGCCTGTGCGCCGATCGCCGTATTGTATTCTCCAGTCGTATTGGCATAAAGCGATTTCATTCCAATGGTAGTGTTGTTATTGCCAGTTAGATTCCCAACCAAGCTCCAAGCGCCTACGGCAGTATTGTTGATACCCGTCGTATTGTTGATCAAAGCATTGAATCCCAGCGCTGCATTCTGTACTCCTGTGGTGTTGTTGCGAAGGGCGTTGAAACCGACCGCGACCAGCG
>WRFY01000032.1 GCA_009783445.1 Candidatus Azobacteroides sp.
AAATAAATGTATACTTATAAATTTAAAATAATGATAATCAATTGAATAAATATAAATATTAAAACTTATCAGTAAATAATAATGACGTTTATTATATGAGAAATCTTATCTTTTTCCTTTCCGTTTTATCGGTATTGTTCACAAGTTGCATCCAAAGTACGCCCCCGAATCCCGAAGCAGACATCCTCACGTTTTATTTTCCGGAAGGCAGTCAACGCATTAAGAATGTTGAGATATATAATAAGTATATTGTAGCCTATCCGAAAAAAAGATGTCTCGTTGCAAGACTCCGCTTTCACCTTGAGCGTGACTCCCAATGCCACTTGGGAACGAATCGATAAATATCCCGTGAACGGTACGCTCTTTTACATAAAAGTAACTTCGGAAGACAAAGTTCACTCCAAATTGTATGCTGTTATTCAAGTAGAAGATTTTCCCGAAATCTTCGATTTTGAAAATTGGGTAAAATTCAGTTCAGGTTATTTGTACGAAAATCCCAAACAATCGTCCCTTCAATGGTATTCAAGCAACAACGGAACGGCAATTGTCTGGCTCAGCCCCGGTAAACCGGCCGACGAATATCTCGTAAGAAAAACAAACACGTGTGTTTCGGGAAATTGGGCCGCCGAATTGAGGAGCATGGTCGGACGGGGAAAAATCATCAACAGAATAAATATTCCTTGTTTAGCCGGTTCGCTTTATCTGGGAGGATTCGACGTTTTGACGGGATTGACGTATCCGCTGAAATCGACCAAATTCGGCATTCATTTTAACAATTGTAATATTGGGACTGTTTTCAAAACCGGAATAAATATTGAAAAAAAGCGAGGAGCGCTCCTCTATTTCGGCCTTGTAAAAATCGCCCGTCAGGGTATCATGCACCAACAGGCGTTCTTTGCTTTCCTTTTTCCAGACCTCAATCACGCGGCAGCGCGTTTCGTCGGAAGGAACAAAAAAGTTCAGGTCTCTTTGCCCCTCTTTCGTCAGGTTCTGGACGTAAGCAAGGGTTCGCTGCCGGTCGCAGTACGAATAAATCCGACGTATTTCTTCCGCCTTCTGCGGATCGCCATCCGAAAACTGAGCCATCACGTCATAGAGGCCGGCATCGTGAATTTCGCCGATCAGATGGCAGTCCCAATGGCGCGGATCCTGCATGTGGTGGTCGAAAAAAATCCGGTTGTAATTGACTAAGTGCGTCCATACATCCATCTTGTTGTTGATCCAGCCGTACATGGATTTGAAAGCCGCCAAGCCGGTAATGAGGAAATAATTGAAATTGACGCTGTCTATTCCCCACAACTTGTTGAGTTGATACACATATTGCAGGGTCGCCGACATGATTTCGCCCTTGTTCTGTTCGTCCCGATCGCGCGCCACGCAAACCGGTTCGGTCTGTTGCGACTGAAAAACGCCGGATACCGAACGCACAATGCCGCGGATCCGGTTGTTTTGCAAGGGAACGTTCCCCTGGCGCAGAATGCTCTTGCGTTCGGTCATCGTTTCGCACCCCACCCGTATCGGGTCGCCCCACTGGTCTTCAAAAGTATACCGCTTGTTGCGCCGGGCCTTTTTGCGGAAGTCGTCCAAGCCCGCCCAGGCGGTATACGCATCCAACAGAACGGACTGATTCTTGGGATATAAACCGTCCCATCGACCCACCGTGTCGATCTTCTCCCGTTCTCGGGGAAACAGCTTGGACGCCGTTTTCGGATTCGCTTTTCTAATTGCCATGCATGCCTGTTTTTAACCGCGAAAAAACAAAATCCTCCCCAGCCCGAAAGGTCTTGAAATGAAAAAATAAGCCATGTAGAAAAGTTAAAGTTGCATTTTCGTTTGGAAGAAATGAATATTTGTTGCTATTTTTGCAGAACAACCGTTCTATTATGAGAAAACAGATAACAATTGCACTTACACTCTGCATCGTAGTCTTATTTATTTACATTTTCGCTCAATATAAAACTCAAAATAAGGATAGCGGAGCAAAATACGGGAAATATGCAAATTACGGCGGCATTCAGCTGAACTTGCCTAAAATAGCGGGAATGACGGAATGCTATTCTGTTCCTTTTTTTAAAGAGATAATCGATGAAAACTTGGCGGAGAGCGACGGTATATGTACTTTAGCTTGTTATTTACCGAATCCAATTTGCAAAGAAATAGAGATTCTCGATGAAATTCCATTTGACGGTTCCATTTTTGTGGAAGCATATGAAGATATGAAAAACATGAAGTGGCATAACTTGAACTTGGATAAAACGGCTCAAATTATGACGGAAAATATTTTTAATAAAATAGAATGGAATCCGGATGATGCAACCATTGAAGATAAATTAGTCCATATCATCGGCTTGGAAACGGGTACGGCAGTACTCTTGGAAAGCTATGCGCCGGACAATAATGCGAGAGCCGTTATAGGTTTAGTGTATTTACCCGACGGCAGCGAAGACCATTTATTCATAATGATAATGAATGCGATGACGATAAAAGAAAGACTGATTGTTTCTACCGGTTATTATAAGTATGAAGACGAAAATTCCTTAATGAAAGCTAAAGCAAAAAATGATTACTTCCTGTTGCGGTTTTTGGAAGAAAACCCATAGCGTTCCGTGAATCGGGAGGCAAAAGCAACGCTCAATTATTATCAATAAAGAAAATTTTTCATACGCACACATCATCTTAATATTAACATAACAATAAATTTATGAAAAAAGTATTGTATTATATTCTCGCCTGTTTAGTTTGCTTTATAATGCTTGCTGCGGTTTTTACAGGCGCCGGAGCATTCTTTTCAAAGGATAGCAAAGTAAAGAATAGTGAAGTAAACTATGATAAATATGTAAATTACGGCGACATCCGGCTGAACTTGCCTAAAATAGCAGGAATGACGGAATGCTATTCCATTCCCATTGTAAAAAAAGAAGCCGACGAAGTATGCAGGAAAAGCGATACCCGCGCTTTAGCCGCTTATTTGCCGAATCCAATTTACGAAAAAATAAATGTTTTTTTAGATGGAATTCCATGTGATATTGATGGTTACATTTTTGTATATGTAGATGAAAAGGTGAAAAATATAGAATGGGGCATCCAGGATTTAAATGAAGTATCCCAAACATGGATTAGAAATGCCTTTAGCACAATAGGATTGAATTTGGATGATGTGACAGTGGAAGATAAAACAATGAATGATAAATCAGCAAGTACGGGAAAGACTCTACTCTTGGAAAGTTACTCGCCGGATAATAATGCGGAATCCTTTGTGGTTTTAAGGTCTCTGCAGGCCGGTAGTAAGGAATATACGGGATGAATCATAATGAATATAATGATTATAAAAGAAAGATTGATTATGTCTACTGGTTGTTATAATTACGAAGACAAAAATTCCATAATTAAAGCTAAAGCAAAAAACAATCACTTCCTGTTTCGGCTTTTGGAAGAAAACCAATAAATAGCGTAACATCAAAATATAAACACACTTACACAAAAAAATAATCTAATTTTAAAATCATGAAACAGTCGAATAACAAACCCAAAAGAGAGAAAGCCATATACTATGTGCTAATATCCGGCGCTTGCCTCTTGATTTTATATTTAATAGCTGCGTTCTGCCCAATTCTGATTGATATTGCGTTCGCAATAATAAGACGTATTATTATTTTCGGAATTATTTTCGGCATTCCGTTCTTAATAATAAAGGGCATTATCTCTTTGTCTTCAAAAAAAAGGGAAAAAAGAGAAAGAAAAGGAAAAATAATTATTTTGAAAAATTACAATGCCTTGTTATCCCGCATCCCATTAGGACGGGCCGTAAAAAATGTAAGTTCATTTTTTAGAAAATGCATTTCATGGATTAATTTCCTGTCTATAAGCCTTAAACATTATTTTCAAAAGCTCCCTCAGCTCTTGACAGCCCTCTCGACATTCTCCCTTCTTCCCTTATTCATTAATTGGAAATAAGGGAAGGGAATATGTGTGTTATCCTTTTCTACTAAGGAAATTTTCAAAAATAATGTTAATAAAAACTTTAAGCCTTGAACCTTATTTTCAAAAGCTCCCTCAGTAGCCTGTTTATTTCCCCCGCCCCATTTCAATCACTTCTCTTTTCAGGCCAATGATTTTCTCTTCAAGTTGCCGCTGCATCTCTTCGTCCGCTTCCGGCAAAAGCTTTTCGAGTTTTTTGATCTGTTTGACCTGTTCGTGGATGCGGAACGACTTCTCATACTCCAGCCTCTGCAATTTTTCGTTGTATTGCACTATGCCCAGTTCCCCCGCTTTCACTTGTTTTTGGTAATCTTTTGCTTTGGACAAATTGGTTTCCGCTTCCTTCATGACGTTGTAGTATTGTTCATTTTCCCCGCGGCTCATCTGTTCCGTATCCGAAACGGCGGTAAAGAAGTTCTTAACAGGCGTATCGCGCAGCTCGATATTTTTTCCTTCACACGCTCGGTAAGCCGTCTCGATACAACCTGAAAAAATATTGTAAATTCCTGATACGTATCCTGATTTGAGAAAATGTTCCGCCACGTCGGGATGCAGACTGACCAAACCGCCTTCCACCCCGTCGCCGCCGGTGAGCTGATCGATAGCCTTCGATAAATCCACAAGCCACAGCGGAGCGTAGGCCTCTCCCTTTTTATTAGTGCGGACTTTCGTATATCCGGGTCGGTACGGTTTCTGATGTTCCTTAATGATTGGCCCGCCCATGAAATTCCGGTTGGCGGCTAATTGAAATCCCGTTTTGAGGATGTCCGGCGACAGGAGAGCCGCTAAGGTGGCTGCAGCCTGTTTGGCGTCTTTTCTCTTGAGGTCGCTATAAGAAGCATAGACGGCGCCCGCAGGGTCTACCGGAAGCAAATCGGCAAAGTTACCCAACGAATCCAGCAGCGCATCGCTTCCGTCTTTCTTGCCCAGCAAGGCTTGAAGCATATGATCGCCCAAGGCATGGAAGACGCGCAATTCCTGCGGAAGCGGTATCTTTATAAAGGTACCGTTTCCGGTATAAATGCAAAAATTGCTCTGGCGTTCCCAATCCGAGAGCAGCCAGTATTCGTCCTCCCCGCCCAGCAAAGAGGCCAGCGCCGGCGCCAAAACGGAACCGGTGAAAGAATAGAAAAGCGTTAAAGCCGTTACTCTTCCCGGATGGGCTTTCACGTATCCCATAAAATTCGACAAGGCTTGTACGGCGGCATTGGTATACAAATACAGGGCGTTTATCCATACGACCCCGTGTCTGCCTGCGCCCCTGCGGTTGAAATTGACGGTGACCTCCTTGGCGTCGGATACCGATTGAATAATGCTCCTTCCGGCTTTGCGGCTGGCAAGATAGACCGCAAAACGGGTCAGGTTTTCAGCAAAATCATTCATAGCTCCTATTGAATCCGAGAGATGCCGGATCAGGTTCTTCCCGTTTCCGTTTCTCACATCCTGCTCTACCCGTTTCTGTACTTTTTTCAGTTCTAAAAGATGCGAATAGCCGGTTTTTCCCCCGTTCATAATGTATTCCGCCAGATAGCGGTCTTCCGGAATGGATATGTCTCCTTTGCCCCGCAGATGGCGCTGCCAGGCTCCGGCGGACGCCGGAATGTTTTTCTGAAATGCCAACGTATATTTTAAGCCTTCTTTTATGGGCAGCAGGCTGGAAGCGAAAAGATAATCTCGAGTAAAGTTTCTGATCACAAACTCAGGGTTGCGCGTAGTCAGGTTGGCGGCGATCCAGCGCGTACCTCTTGCTATGGGGTTCAGGTCTTTGATAAAGTGGACGTTCTGTTCGTTGATTGCCCGGCTGACTGCCGGATTGCCGTTGATGTAGATCGTGTATTCCTGTCCGTTTTGCCGGACGCGGACGGCATGCTGATCTTTTTGCGCATCGGTGATAAACAGACCTCCGACGTCTAATTTGCCTTTCTCGCGTTTGGCAAAGCCCAAAGCCTCCAAGTTCTCCATCTGTTTTTCAAAATCCTCAATATTCTGCCGGTAGGTTTCCGGATTCTCCGAATAGGCCGCTTCCTGCGGCTGTCCGTTGACATACCAGGTTTTATTGACGCTCATCAGGCCGGTGGTATCCTTTCTGGCCAGCCGCAACAGGGTTTGGTTCAGTACGTTCCGGTTGGCCGACACAATGGAGCTTTGCGCCATTTGCCAAATATAGGCAAACGGCGTTTCCGAGCGCGTCGTGCGTCCGGTAATCTTCTGCAGCGTTTTCGTAAAATAAGTTCCCTCCTCCGGCGAATAGTCCCAGCGGTCTTCGGTGGTGATGTCGTCGTGTCCCCGCAAGGGAATATAATACTGAAAGCGGTCAGTCAGGGCGTCGAGCGTTTGTTTGCCGATATTGCCGCCTTCCAGCTGCTTGCGGAGCGAAAAAACAGTTGCCGCTTTGACTTTTTCCCAAAAATCGTCTATCCGGTCTTTTCCGGCTTGCTGCTCAAAAGCGGCGATGAAATCCTCTGCCCTCTGGCCTGTTTCGGCTTCTACTGCCGAAACGCCGGAGTAATCCGCCCAGGGCGTCTTTCCTTCGGCCAAAGCTTTTTGGGTCATGAAGGCGTTGCGTTCCAAGCCGTGTTTGAGAATAGCGTAGTTCTCTATCTCCCGATACGAAAAACCAGCCTCTTCCAAGGCTTTGACCGCTAAGTTGAGCGGCTTTTGAAGCCGTTCGTTGTACTCTTCCAACTGGGCGTCGTTTTTTCCCGACAGGTGCGTAGCCTGCAAATAAAAATCGTTGTAGTCTGCGATCTCTATTCCCGCCTTGCGCAGCGTCTCCTCAAATTTTTTGACGGCCAAATACTGGTCTGCGATGTTCTCGGCCAGACGGAAAGGTTTCAGGCCTAAAACGACGCGGTCTATTTTTGCGTCCAACGCTTTGCGGTACGCTTCCGTGTTGGGGTTTCCTTTCTTGTCTACGGATGGAGAACGGACGGTATCAGCGTACGTTTCGGGCGTATCTCGGAGCCATCCGGCCTCGAAGGCCGACCGGTAACGATCCAGTACCTCCCCGCTTTGGCGGACGGTTAAGGCATCGACCAAGCGGACGTGGGCTTGGACCAGCTTTCTTTTCAAGCTCGGCAGCCGGTTGTCTTCTATTTGGCCGTTGGAAACCAATATGACGCCGTTTCCGTATTTGCCCGCTTCGGCTATGATCCGGCTGAGCAACTCTTTCCAACTCAGTCCCTCTTCCAGTAGGGTGTAGCGCGTGATCCGGTTGGCGCCGTCCACCACGATCAGCTGCATCTTATCCGCCGTACCGCGTTTGTGCCGGCTCAAAAATTCGGCAATGTCTCCCGAATTGGCGATTTTCTGCCGTTCGCCGCTATTTTCATACAGTTTAAGCCGGTCGAATTGATAGACTTTAGCTTCTTCAACCCTTCCGGCAGTCTTTTTCTTCGCCATTTCCTTCTGGCTGGATGAAGTAAAAACTCCGTACCGGCCCGAATCCAAGTCGATAATCACGCTGGGGTTCACCGAAAGGCTCAAGGTTTCTTCCATGGCGCGGTGAATAGCGATGTCGTTATCCGAAGGCTGCAAGCTGCCGCTGGGGTGGTTGTGAACCAGCGTCACGCCTACGGCGCCCGTTTCTTTAGCCGCGGCCTCGATCTGCTTAATATCCACGTGCGCCTCGGTAGCCGTTCCGGTGGAAATATAGAGTACCGTGTAGGCGCCGTCGGCTTTGTGCAGTACGCAAAAAACGTTTTCGGACGCCGCGCTTTCCAGATTCTTAAACAGGAAGGCAACATCCTGGCTGGTTTTGATTTTGACTTTTCCCGTCAGTCTATCGCCCATAAAGGTGATGCCTTTTTGCTCGGAAAGGATACGTTCCACGTATGTTACGCTTCCCTCCGCCTCATCCGGCAAGCCTTCGCCTTCCGGCAAGTTGCTAATCGCCTCCTTTTCCTCCTCCCAATGGAGTTGGGTCTCAACGGCCGGCTCATGGAGTAGGGAGGGGGTAGAATGGTCTATGTGATTGATATCGGTATCTATAAAATAAAGGTTTCCCTCTTCATCTATTAAAACGTTATCGGCTTTCATTGAACCGTCATTCTTCCATAAATCCGATATTTCGTATTGGTCATTTTTGAAACCTTCTGCCCCGTTGCTTAATCTTGCCGGCCTAAAGCCGCTGTTTTTTAGAAACTGCATCACTTTTTCTAATGGAGCAGGTTTTGCCTCAATGAAGGGTTGTTGCAATATAACGGACGTTTCTCCTTTCGAGTTTTTGCCAATGCCAAGGATAATATAGGGCGCCTTGGGTTCGAATTCATTATGCGCCTTTATTCTGTTAAGGAATTGGTCTAAAGTTTCGGATACCGCAAGATTGTTGTATTTGATTACGTCTTTTCCCTCCACAGACATAAATACTTCACTCTCAAACCCGCTGCTCAATAATTTCGGCGATGCAATGGTTTGGGGGTCTTCTATCCACGCTCCGTGTTTTTTGGCCAGCCTTTCCAAGTTTCCCAAGAGTTCGGCTTTCCCAATATTTTGTTGTTTTCTTCTTGTTGTTTGAATGCCGCCTCTATTCGTTGTTGCGGCGTCCAATTCTCTCTTTGCTTCCGCAAACATTCTTGATACGCTTTCCCCAGCGAATTGTTTTCCTCTATAGTCATTTTCGATTCCTTTCTTTTTATTTTCCGTTGCTAAGTTACTGCTTTTTCCCCCGTTTTCCAAATTTTTCTTGTTCCAATCGTTTACCTCTTTGGCAAATCCTAAAACATCGCCACCTTTGTAGGTCGGTTTTTCCGGAACAATCCGCTTTCCGTTCAACAATTCCCCTACGGACATATCGACGAACTGCTTCAAGGTAAGATTTTGTATCTGCTCCGGAGTTAAATCACGAATACCCGGATTGCGGATTCCTAATTTACTCTTAATCCACCCCCAAACTTTATTAACCCATTCACGGAGTTTTTCTCCGATGCCTTTTTCTTTGAAAATTTCTTCTCCTCTATTTCCATACAAAGAAGAAAGCACCTCATTGGCAATAGCATTATCATCTTTCAAATCGGAATAATTCGGGTCGCTTTTAACCCTTTTCCATTCCGCGCTTTGTTTGGCAAGTTCCACTCCCTTTTTCCATAACTCCGGATTAT
>WRFY01000033.1 GCA_009783445.1 Candidatus Azobacteroides sp.
AATATTTACTGATAAGTTTTAATATTTATATTTATTCATTTGCTTATCATTATTTTAAGTTTATAAGTGTGTATTTATTTGAGACGCTTAGTATATTGCAAAATAATAATTTACAATAGAATGAATATGTATTTAACGCTCATAAATTATCGCTCATCACCAATACATATAATTGATAATCAACCAATTATATCTATATATTTTTTATATTGCCGCCAAATTTTCTTATCTGTAATTTTTCTTGTACCTTTGTCGGTTAAAATGGCTCTAATGGTATGTGAATATGCAAAAAGAAAAAAAAGTTTCCACAGTCTCTCGCCCGCGATATAAAGTATTAGCTTCCATCAGTTTTTCTCATTTTCTGAACGACACGATGCAATCGCTTATTTTGGCTGTATATCCGATGTTGAAGGCTGATTTCCATCTTAGTTTTGTCCAAATCGGACTTATTACTCTTTCGTATCAGATCACGGCCTCGTTACTCCAGCCAATTGTAGGCATCTACACCGATAAACGCCCCAAGCCATTTTCATTGGTATGGGGCATGACCTGTACGCTGAGCGGCATCTTGATGCTTGCTTTTGCAGGAAGTTATCCTTATCTGTTGATGGCGGCCATGATGGTGGGCATGGGTTCGTCTATTTTTCATCCGGAAGCCGCGCGGGTTTCCCGTATCGCTTCGGAGGGTCAGTTTGGACTGGCCCAGTCAATTTTTCAGGTAGGTGGAAATATTGGAGCCGCTACGGGGCCTTTGTTAGCTGCGTGGATTGTGATTCCGCATACAAGAACCAGCATCAGCTGGTTTTCACCGATTGCATTTTTGGCTATGATTGTGCTGTTGCAAGTGGGTTTCTGGTATCGGAGACAACTTCCTTCTTTCCGAAAAGCGCAACAGAATACCTCACAGGAAAGTCATTTTTCCCATCGCAAAATTGTACAGACCATCCTTCTGTTGTTGGTATTGATCTTTTCAAAATATTTCTATATGAGTAGTCTGAACAGCTATTATATGTTCTATTTGATCCATAAGTTTCACGTAAGCATGCATCAAGCCCAATATATGCTTTTCCTTTTTCTGTTTTCTGTCGCTGTGGGGACATTGATCGGAGGTCCTATTGGCGATCGCATTGGGCGGAAGCGGGTTATCTGGTTTTCTATTTTGGGAGTTGCTCCGTTTACCTTGATCTTGCCTTATGCGAATCTGTTTTGGACAGGAATTTTGACCATCATTATCGGATTAATTTTAGCCTCGGCTTTTCCAGCCATTTTAGTTTTTGCCCAAGAATTAGTTCCCGGAAAATTCGGAATGATATCTGGACTTTTTTATGGCTTCTCCTTTGGAATGGGAGGATTAGGCGCCGCTGTTTTAGGAGAACTGGCCGATCTGTGGGGAATTGATACGGTATATTCCCTTTGCGCCTTCCTGCCCCTCTTGGGAATCTTGGCTGTCTTTCTGCCGAACATATCGGATAACATCCTAAAAAAGAAAGAATGAATACAAAGGAGAAATAGACGAGGCGCACCTCGTTCTCTCTTCTCCCTTTGATTTCTTTTATTTGAAAATTTTGTCGGACGTCCCTTTTTCGTTGTATGCTATATCGCTTTCAAAATCTTTCACATGATAGAGAATCAATGCCGGCCCTTCTTCATTTTCGCAATGATAGCATACATTACACGACTGAATGCATATCTTTATATGTTATGTACGAAAAGTATGCCATAATAACTCATACAAAACAAAACCCGCAAAGAGTTTATTTGTACCCTTTTGCGGATTTTGTTTTTTTATGAAAATAACGAGCATTTCCTCTCACGCCGGAAATCCTCGTTAAGTTCATTGTTTTTCAATTATTTCGTTAGTTCATTGATAGCCCAAATCATCATATTGACAAATAAAGCAGAGTTGTAAGCGCCATCTTTGTAAGAACTATAGGTTTTTGGAATAGGCATATCGGTAGGACTAATCTTAAGCGGTAAAGTGTTGCTGGCTTTATCGACAAAAGCGGAATATCCGCCTGCCAGAAAAGCGGCATCGCCTATTACGATCAATTTAGCATTCAAAGCCCTAAATATCACCGGATAGTTATTCTTTGTGCCATCCCTGGCTATGACTTGAAATAACTGATTGGGACCGACTGCAGTAGAAGAATTGGGTAAGTTAAAGGAACGATTACCTCCGTCGTCCAATCCGACTTTATAGCCGCACAAATTCGCAAATTTTCCTTTGACAATCGGATTCGTCGGGTCATCTACCAAGGCAATGGTACCGCCGGTTTGGATAGAGGTTGTAGAAATATTGGTGACATAAGTCGCATAACGTGTCAACAGAAGATCTGTCACCCCTAAATTTTTCGGTACATTGCTTCGATCGCCTTCACAATAAATAATTACTCCTCCCGCGTTCAAAAAACTATTCATAGCGTTCATTTGAGTTATATTAAGCGGATATACATTGTATGAAACGATAAGAATATCAAAATTTTCTTCAAATTTGGCGCCGCTTCCGTCTGCGCTAGCCGTTGGAAAATCGCTTGTAGCGGATACAGATAATTTATTAATCGGACAAAAGGTCGATGCGGGACCAAACAGTTCGGGATTCGCTAATAATCGGCCTATTCCGTGATTAATTAAATCATACGAATCGCTCGCGCCCACATTGGCAACTATTTTCACGCTGATTGTTTGTCCCACCACCGGTATATCGATGGGACAAGTAGGGAGAGTAACAGCCGAACTGTTGCTGGCGAGGGTGAAGCTATGGGTGCCCATCTGTTTGGGAGTACCTCCATTGGACATCAAAATCACCGTTTGCCCGTCGCCCGTAAGCGTTCCTGCATCCGAAAATTGGACGCCGTCCACTATATTGGTCGTGATCGAGTATTGGCCGCCGATTGCTGAGGCCGGCATACTCAAGCGAATCATGATAAAAACGCCTTCCGACGATTGGTTCTGTTCCAAGCTTGCGCCGGCTGTAGTGATCGACGAACAGGTATAGCTGTAATCCAAGGTGCTGCCGGCTACAAACAATGTAGGTACGCCAGCAGGCGTTGGCGACACTACGACGCCATTGATATTGATAATCAATTTATCGTTTACCCCCTTACGGTCGTCGTTGGTCGATTGCTGGGGCGTTCCCATGCCTGTTAAAGTAACCGTATAGGTCCCCGGATTGAGAAACTCTCCCGTTCCTGAATAGTAGTAGCCATTATTGGGATCGGACCGTGCGATGATACTGTAAGTTCCTTTCTTGGTAACAATAACAGGAACGGTAATCGTATTTTCAGCCGTCAAGGGCCGTCCTTTCGCCAAGGCTCCATTCACTTGCGCCGAAGCCCACTGAATCGTAAAATCAGCTGTTCCGGAATTCACATTGTTATTCATCGTGGGAATCCATTGCGTTCCATCCCAGACATACAAACCCACATCCAGGCCGTTGGCGCTGGCATTTACATTGTAGACAACCATTCCCACCGAGGACATTTTTTGAGCGTCGGTAGGACTCAGAAATAAAGGCACAAGGCTGCTTGCGTCTACCAAGCGTACTTTAGGAAACAAAACGCCTTTACTTGAATTGTCAGAGCCGACATTGTCGTTTTCTTTCAAATCCAATAAAGCGCCTCCTTGAGGGTCGCTAAGATTTCCAATTGTAACTTGAGCATTTACCTGAAGGTGGAAAACGGTTAGCAGTACTAAAAAAAGTCTAAATACAGTTTTTGGTTTCATTTTTTTAATTTCATTACATAAAGGTTAAATAAATAATAATTTCATAATACTCGTTTGGTTTTGCCAAATTTTATATCTCCCTAATGATTCAAAGTCCTATATACGAATATTTTAAATAACTTTACATCGCATATTTTCCGATTTATCATTATGCGTAAATTTTTTGGCAAATTCTAACAGGGACCTATTCAAAATCAAAAATCTCCCTTTATAATCTTACATCCTATCGCGCTCAGAATCAGAGAAGAGAGACTAATTTTTTCATTTACAGTTATTTACATTTAGGTATATTTCCCTATACCTCACACTCAGCCAAATCATCTATTATCTATTATCGCTTGGGGCATCCCGGCACATAAAAAGAAGGCCAATATTTCCCCTTCAAACTAAAATTCAAACGCTCTGTTGTTTTTTTTATTCACTTTGGGTGTAGTTAAAACTAATTAATCACATAATTAGTTAAATAAATCCATATTTATGACGATTTTTCTATTATCTTTATACAAAAGTAATAGTTTATTATTGCGCAAGCGAATCTTTTAACAACTTTAACTTATTTTCAAAAATTTATTATCTTATTTCCTTCCTACAACTCCGTTTGACAACGAATTTGCGTTTTTCTCTCCTTTCCCTCACGTAATCCTTATTGCTATTCCTTCTTTTTTTAAATATTGTTTTAATTCGGGAATCGAGATTTCTCCAAAGTGAAATACACTGGCTGCCAAGGCCGCATCGGCTTTTCCCTCGATAAAAACATCTTTAAAATGTTGAATTTCTCCGGCGCCTCCGGAAGCGATAAGGGGTATTCCTACTTTCTCAGATAAGAGAGCCAATGTTTCGTTGGCATATCCCTTTTTCACGCCGTCGTGCAGTATGGATGTAAACAGAATTTCGCCGGCGCCCCGACTTTCAGCTTCTTCAGCCCACTGAAACAAGCGCCTGCCGCTGGGAATCCGGCCACCGTTCAGATAGCAAATCCATTCATCCTCGCATAATCCAGCGTCGATTGCTACCACGCAAACTTGCGAACCGAAATGATTGGCTATCTCATTGATCAACTGGGGATTCCGGATGGCTGCGGAATTGATGGAAACTTTATCGGCTCCTGCGTTCAACAATTTATCTACATCGCTCAATTCCTGAATCCCTCCTCCTACCGTGAAAGGAATGTTGATGTTGGCCGCTACTTGACGCACCACATCCACGAAAGTTTTCCGTCCTTCGTGCGAAGCCGTAATGTCTAAATACGCCAATTCGTCAGCGCCTTGTTCGCTGTATTGCTTTCCCAATTCCACCGGATCGCCGGCATCTCGAAAACGAACAAAATTGATTCCTTTTACGGTTTTTCCGTCTTTCACATCCAGACAAGGAATGATTCGTTTCGCTAACATACAAAGTCAGAGTTACATGAATTGAAGTAAATCCTTCAAGCTAATCTTTCCTTCATAAATCGCCTTGCCGATAATTACCCCCGAAACGGATACTTTTTCCAACGCTTCAATATCGTCCAAACAGCTGACTCCTCCGCTCGCAATCAAATGTCCCGACGGATCTTGTTCCCGAATGCGTTTATACAAATCTATATTCGGCCCTTCCAACATGCCGTCTTTCTCAATATCGGTACAGATCACCTCCTGGATTCCTTGTTTTCTCCACTGAAGAATATAAGGAATCACTTCTTGTTTTGTATCTTCTATCCAACCATGAATCGAAATTAGACCTTCTCGGCAATCGGCGCCTAACAAAATACGATTTCCTCCAAACTGATCGATCCAACGCTGAAAAATAGCGGGATTTTCTATGGCAATACTTCCTCCCACCGCCATTTGCGCTCCATTATCAAAAGCAATTTCCAGATCGATATCCGATTTCAAACCTCCTCCTATATCAATGATCAGCGATGTCCGCGAAGTTATTTTTTTCAAAATCATGTAATTGATAAGCCGTCCGCTTTTTGCTCCATCCAGATCCACGAGATGCACGCGGCGGATGCCGTGGTCTTCCATCTCTTTGGCTACCTCCAACGGATCTTCATTATAAACTTTTTTTTGCTCATAATCTCCCTGGGAAAGACGGACGCATTTACCGTCGATAATATCTATAGCCGGAATAATTTCAATCATATATTCAAAAAATTTTGTATTATTTTTTCTCCTATCCTTCCGCTCTTTTCGGGATGAAACTGAACGGCATAAAAATTGTTTTTCTGCAAGGACGAACTAAACTTCTGAATATAAGTAGTTTCCGAAGTAGTGCAATCATTCGTAGGCACATAATAACTATGAACAAAATAAACAAAAGCTTCCTCCGGAAGGTTCGCCAATAAATCGCCTCTACAACGAGTCAATGTATTCCAACCTGTATGAGGAATCTTGTCGCCCGCTTTTTCTCTTTGGAATTTGATTACGGGAGCATCAAAAATACCGAGACACTCGGTATTTCCTTCTTCCGAATAACGGCACATCAATTGCATTCCTACACAAATACCTAATACCGGCTGTTTTAAATCTCGAATCAATTGATCTAAGCGATGGAGTTTCAAATGTTCCATGGTGGTTTTTGCTTCGCCCACGCCGGGAAAAATCACTTTGTCGGCTTTTTGCAAGATTTCTAAGTCGGAAGTAAGAACGGCGTCCACTCCCAAACGCTTCAAAGCAAAAATTACGGAGCAGATATTTCCTGCGTTGTATTGAACAATTGCAATATTCATTTTTATTTTGCAAATGCGACGGCGCGCGTTTCCCGAATAACCGTAATTTTTACTTGTCCCGGATAAGTCATCTCGTCCTGAATTTTCTTGGCAATTTCATTGGACAGGTTTTCCGTTTCAATATCTGTAATTTTATCGGCTCCCACAATGACCCGCAATTCACGACCCGCTTGAATAGCGTATGTTTTCACTACTCCCGGATAAGAAAGCGCCACTTGTTCCAAATCGTTCAAACGTTTGATATATGCTTCGACAATTTCGCGACGCGCGCCCGGACGAGCGCCGGAAATCGCATCGCAGACTTGCACGATAGGCGCCAACAAACTGGTCATTTCTATTTCATCGTGGTGTGCGCCGATAGCATTCACAATCTCGGCCTTTTCTTTGTATTTTTCGGCTACCTTCATGCCCAGAATAGCGTGCGGAAGTTCTGGTTCATCATCAGGTACCTTTCCAATATCGTGCAACAATCCAGCTCTTTTGGCTTTTTTGGGGTTCAATCCCAATTCGGCCGCCATAATTGCACACAAATTGGCGGTTTCGCGCGAATGCTGCAGCAAGTTTTGACCATAGGAAGAACGATATTTCATGCGCCCGATCATCCGAATCAATTCGGGATGCAATCCGTGAATACCCAAGTCTATAGTGGTACGTTTACCCGTTTCGATGATCTCTTCCTCCACTTGTTTGCGCACTTTGTTGACCACTTCTTCGATACGCGCCGGATGAATCCGGCCATCTTGCACCAATTGATGCAATGCCAATCGGGCTACTTCCCGTCTCACTGGATCGAAACCCGAAAGGACTATTGCTTCAGGCGTATCATCAACAATAATTTCAATGCCCGTAGCCGCTTCCAACGCTCGGATGTTTCGTCCTTCCCGACCGATGATACGCCCTTTTATTTCATCTGATTCGATGTGGAAAACCGTAATCGCATTTTCAATCGCCGTTTCCGTAGCAACGCGTTGGATCGACTGTACTACAATCTTTTTTGCCTCTTTATTAGCCGTCATTTTAGCTTCTTCCATCACTTCATTGATGTAAGCGGCAGCCGACGTCTGAGCTTCTTCCTTCAAAGATTGTGCCAGACGTTCTTTTGCTTCCTCGGCAGAGATGCCGGAAATCAATTCCAAACGTTCAATTTCCAATTTGTGGATTTTTTCCAAATCCTGTTTCCGTTTTTCGATGATTTCCAGTTGATTTTCCATATTTTCGCGAATAATTTCCAATTCGCCTTTTTTCTTGTGGACTTCCTCCTGTTTTTGGTTAATAACTAATTCTCTTTGTTTCAATTTCGCCTCTTGCGATTGTATTTTAGAATTCCGCGCGTTTACCTGTTTTTCCAGGTCTGCTTTCAAAGAAATAAATTTGTCCTTTACTTCCAACAGTTTATCTTTCTTGATGGACTCCCCTTCTTTTTTTGCTTCTTCTATGATCTGCTTACTTTTCGAAACGACGATATGGTTGAATATCCACCATGTGATGCCTCCTCCCACTCCAAGGGATAGAACCGCCGTAATAATTATTGTTGTTACCATACTTCTTGTTTTTAATTCGGCTTTTCGCGCTGTAAAAAATCCCGAAAAGCGTCTGTTTCCATTTGTTATTATATATATATTATTTTAATTTCGTCCTTTTGAAAAATTTTTTTTATCTAAAGCGTGAATATAAAAAAAAGCACTAACTGTCTCTTTAAGCAAAACTTAAAAAAGCAATTAGTGTAAAGGCAACAAAAACTCTAAATAACAATTATCTTTTAAAGGACTTGATGTATTCTTCCAATTCTTGATTGAGTTGGTCAATTTTATTAAATAAAGGAGACATATCTTCCCTCTTTTCATTTTCCAGCACTTCCAAAGAGAAGTGAAATCCCACGAGAGTCAATATATCATGCACATCAAAATTTGTTTTTGAATAGTGTAAAGCATACTGGTCAATCTTTTTACTCAGATTGGATGCCGCTTTTCGTACCATTCCCTCATCCGATCGGCGTTTGCACTTGTAGGGATAATATTTACCTCCCAGTTTCAATTGTATTTTAAAATTTTCGTCCATCGCATCCCCTCTGCTATTCATTTAATAAAGCGATGCATTTATCGACTTCTTTCACTAAATTGGATAATCTGGCCTTTGCGCCTTTGAAATCATCTTGTACAATGGATACAATCCGCGCCATTTTGAGATTATCATACTTTACTTTTATAGTCTTGTTTTCCGTTTCCAAATTGTAATACGACGACTTCAAACCCTCTAACTGAAGCCTCAAATCGTTGTTTTCCTCTTTCATTTCGTCGCACAAAAAAATGAGCTGACGCACGCGCGCTTCAAAATTGGCTAACAATTTACTTTGCTCTTCTGTCATATTCATTGGAATTTCCGTACAAAAATAAAAAGAAGTTGCGAGGATGCAAAGGAAATAGAACGATTATTTAAAAAGAAAAGGTTGTCGAATCACTTCGCCAACCTCCCAATTGAATTACTAACCCTTAACTATAACTAATGAAATAACACTCTTTGACTATAAAACAACCCTTTGGGAAGAAAAGTTTTCTTTTCTTCTCCTATTTAACATAAAAAAAAATTAGTGAGGATATTTTTTGATTTTGACCTTAATCTGTAATGACGCCTACTGTTATCCAAGAAAAAGCGCTGCGCGCCTTTTAGCGTTTCATTCTAAAAAATACCCCCTTGACACCCAAAAATGTTAATACAAAGAAAAGTTAAAAATTCGCTTCTGCATCTTTATATAAAATATAAAGTAATAACTTTACAAATTAATTTAAACAGAAATGAGAAATTTGAAATTACTAATCGGTTTGTTAAGTGGAGTGATGTTAAGCGCTCTTTTGCTTGAAAGTTGCAGAGGAGGAAAAGACCAAAAAGATCAGAAAAGTTCGGCCAGATACAAAGTAGAAGTTGTAAATCGATCAGATGCAACCGTTTATACACTATTTCCGGCACAGATACAGAGTGAAGATGCGATTGAAATTTATCCTCGAGCGACAGGCTATATTCAGAAAATTTATGTTCAGGAAGGAGATAATGTAAAAAAAGGAAGTCCAATTCTAAAAATTAATGATGCCGACTATCTTCAAGCTGTTAATTCAACGAAAGCGGCCTACGATAATGCCCTTTTGGAAGTGACAAAGTTACAACCGCTTGTAGAAGAAGGAATTATTAGTCCTTTTCAATTGCAGACAGCACAAAGCAATGCCCAAGCGGCCCAAGCGGCCTATGAAAATGCCAAAATTGATCTGAGTTATACTTTAATTACCAGTCCAGTTTCGGGTGTTATAGGAGGCATCTCTTTAAGAGAAGGAAGTTTGCTTACAGGCGGAATTGCTACGCCCATTACAACGGTAGCTTCCAACGGCGATGTGTTTGCTTATTTTTCTTTTGATGAAAAGCTTCTATTGCAATTTGTCGGCGACAGCAGTCATATATCACTAAAAGAGCGAGTGAGAAAATTACCTCCTGCCGAATTGACGTTGGCCAATGGAGAAATCTATGAACACAAAGGGATCATTGAGCTGGGAAGCAGCTTGGTAGATCCTACCACCGGTTCATTACAAATGAAAGGGGTATTCCCGAATCCGGATGCATTATTACGGTCTGGCAGTACAGGAACCATACGAATTCCTAATTTTTATAAAAATGTAATCATAGTTCCTCAAAAAGCAACTTTCGATATTCAAGATAAAAAAATGATCTTTACCGTTGATTCTGCAAATATTGTTCATGCTACCAATATTA
>WRFY01000034.1 GCA_009783445.1 Candidatus Azobacteroides sp.
AAAATTATGGCAACGCAATTATTGGGAGCATATTATCCGTAATGATAATGCATATCAACGTATTGCTAATTACATTATTAACAATCCCGCAAATTGGGACAATGATAAATTTTTTAACGAATAAGAAACAATAAAATTAAATGAATAAAAAATGAAAAAACGACTTCGCAAAAAATTACATAAAGCCGAATTTCAAGAACTCGGTTTTAATCTTGAGTTTGATTTATCAGAGGCAGATAATGAAGGCTTCTATGAGAAGTTTTTGGATAGTTTTATTACAGAAGCCATTGAGGGTAATGATTTGGAATGTGGAGGCGGTGGAAGGGAACGCCAAGAGTTTTTTGTGGTACAATATCGAGGCTCTGTTTCTGAGGAACAGCGTAATGCTGTAAAAGAATGGTTGGAAAAGCAATCTCATGTTTCAAACATTGTGTTAGGAGAACTTCGCGATGCTTGGTATGGATGGGAGTAGTTGGCATCGTCAAATTCGTAAGCACATTATTATATCAACTCTATTGAAAAAGCCCCAAACCACAAAAGGTTCCGACAAAGGACAAAAAAAAATCCCGCGAGACTCAATGCGGGATTTTGGGCGTCCATCATATAATCACACCCCAGGAGGAAGTTTAGCCCCCATTCTTTCTCTGCGCTCGAATATTTCGCCATCGGCAATGAACGTGCCGTCGCCGCGGGCATGCAAAATGCGTTTTTCCTTGCGGTTTTCATCTATCCACGCTTTAACTCCGTCCAGCACGAAGATATCATGTCGTTTGATATGATCTATCACACGGCATTCTATATTGACATAACACTCCTTGATCAGCGGCGCTCCGACAAGCGAGGCCGGTAGGGCTGTAAGACCGAACCGAGCGAATTTGTCCGTTTCTCGGCCCGTGGTAGTCCCCACATCAAGAATCGTTTCCACAAGATCAGCGGTGGCAATTCCAATGACGCACTCTTTATTCTTTAACAGCGCTTCGCAGGAGTAATTCCACGGCCCGGTAAGCAAGGCAAATCTCGGCGTGAAATCCATGACCATAGTCCATGTGAGGGTCATCACATTATTTTTTCCTTCGTAGGAAGTGCCGATCATGGTCACCGGCCCCGGCTCGATGAACATAAAAGCTTTCTGCAACTCCAGTTCTTTCATAAATATAATTATTTTTTATTTTAATATATTAAAATTTATTTCCTCAAAAATCCATATGCATGCACTTTCGGCTCAATCTTTTTTGCCAAAATTTTCAATTTCAAACGTAAATTGTTGATTAACTCATTGTATATTTCGCCATTACTTTTGTTATTCATTTTACCCTTCTCTTTACGTCCCTGAAAATATTCGCAGATATCATACAAGTTGGCGTTTACCTTGAAAACTTTTTTTGCATCTTCGGGAAATTCACGCTTTATACCTTGTTTTGTTTTTTATTTCTTTTTCGAGAATATTGGAATATTTCATTTTCAGCTTTTGTGCATTTCAATTGATGCACAAAGATATATCTTTTTCTTGTTTTATTCCGTAAAAAAACAAGAAAGTATTTTCTTTCTGAATCGCAGATTTTTGCGACAATTTTTTGGCGGTTTTGAAAATTAATTCTACCTTTGCAAGCCAATTAAGTGAAGTACAAACAAAAATAAAACGCATAGAGTCATGAAACGGACATTTCAACCTTCTAATAGAAAGAGAAAAAATAAACATGGGTTCCGTAGCCGGATGGAAACTGCTAACGGACGCAGGGTATTAGCGTCGCGGAGAGCCAAAGGCAGAAAAAAATTAACGGTATCTGACGAGTATATCGGATAAGAAGAATACGGAAAAAATAAAAAATATAAGGGGGGGGATAAACTCAAAGTTTATTCCCTTTTTTTGCAACTCTATTCCCTTTTTTGTACTTTTGCCCATAATTGAAATAAACAATCATGCGATATTCATGTTTTGCTAACTCGAACAGAAGACTAAAATTTGTAACAGAGCGTGAATATTTTCTTTGACGAATAAAAAACAAATGATGCACGAATGAAAATTTTGAATTTGTTTATAAATATTTATGTAAAGAATCTATTGTTGGCTTGTCTTATCCTTTTTGTTCTTGTTTATCTTGTTCTGGGATGGCTGGATACTTATACAAAGCATGGGCGGCAGGTGATTGTGCCGCCGGTAGAAGGTTTGCAAGTGGCTGAAGCTGCTCCTTTTTTCAAACAACGGTCTTTGCGCTATGCGGTGATTGATTCTATTTTTATCCGCAACAGACCATTTGGAAGTATTTTGGAAACAATTCCGCCAGTAGGAACTAATGTAAAAGAAGGAAGAACGATTTATCTGACAGTCAATGCTTCGGGCGCTCCTTTGTTGATTGTTCCGGGAGTTAAAGACGTATCGCAGCGGCAAGCATACGCTATGCTTCGATCGCTGGGGTTCGAATCTATTACCGTTCAAAAGATTCGAGGCGCTTATAAAGATTTGGTGGTAGGTTTGGAAACAAGCGGAAAACAATTGAATGCCGGCGACCGCCTTCCAGCGGATGCTCCGTTAACTCTCGTGGTGAGTTCCGGAGATGATAAAACTTGGGAAAATGATGTAATCGATACCCTCTCACAACCTAATGAGCCTGTTGAATATTCGTGGTAACTATTTAGGAACGAATGGAAAGAGAATGGAAAGAAATTTTTGGCGAATGTAATGAAAACCCGTCCTTAACGGACGATATAGAAGACGAATTGTATGAACATTTCCACTTTGTAGCCGATAAGGGACAAAGCCTTATGCGAGTGGATAAATTTCTGAACGATCGCATTACGGGAATTTCCCGCAATCGGATTCAACAAGCGGCGGAGGCCGGTTGTGTGTGGGTCAACAATCGTCCAGTAAAATCGAATTACAAAGTGAAACCGGAGGATACCATTGCTGTTGTAATGAATCATCCGCGCAGAGAATTGGAAATTATTCCCGAAAATATTCCATTGAATATTGTTTATGAAGACAGCGATGTGCTGGTAGTAGACAAACCTCCGGGATTAGTGGTGCATCCGGGGCATGGCAATTATACGGGAACGCTGCTCAATGCTGTCGCTTGGCATCTGAAAGACGAATCTCATTTCGATGTCCGAGACCCGCGATTGGGCTTGGTACATCGAATAGACAAAGATACTTCCGGTTTATTGGTTCTTGCCAAAAATCCGGACGCTAAAACAAACTTGGGAGCGCAATTTTTTAATAAAACAACTAAACGGGCGTATTGGGCTGTGGTGTGGGGAAACGTCAAAAATGATACAGGCCGGATTGAAGGAAATATCGGCCGCAACCCATACGATAAGATGGTGATGATTGTTTTTCCCGATGGCACATTGGGAAAACCGGCTGTTACTCATTACAAGGTCTTAGAAAGGTTTGGATATGTCACTTTAGTCGAATGTCATTTAGAAACAGGGCGAACGCATCAAATACGAGTGCACATGAAATACATTGGCCACACCTTATTCAATGACGAACGGTACGGGGGCCATGAAATTTTAAGAGGAAGTCATCAAGCGAAATATATACAATTTGTTCGGAATTGTTTCGAAGTATGCCCACGGCAAGCTTTGCATGCTAAAACGCTGGGGTTTATTCATCCGAGAACAGGGCAGGAAATTTACATGGAAAGTCCCGTGCCGGACGATATGAGTCAATTGATTGAAAAATGGAAAAATCTGAGTTTAGGTACAAAAGGAATTCTATGAATTGGAATGTAGAAGCAAAAGTAAACGCTCTTTTGAGCGATTTAAAAAGGAACGTAGCCGTTGTTGCGGGAGGCTATTCTTCCGAAAGCGTTGTTTCACTGAAAAGCGCGGAAGGTATTAGCTCCTTTATCGACAAAAAAAAATACAATGTTTACAAAGTATTGATTACCAAAGATCAATGGCTTGTGCAATTAGATGATCAATGCGAGATAACAGTCGACAAAAACGATTTTAGTTTTGTCCTCGACGAAAATCGGATATCGTTTGATTTTGCTTACATTACGATTCACGGGACGCCGGGCGAAAATGGCCTTTTGCAGGGTTATTTCGATTTGTTGAATATCCCTTACTCTTGTTGCGGCGTTTTGGCGGCGGCATTGACTTTCAACAAGTTTTTTTGCAATAATTATTTGAAAAGCTTTGGCGTCGAAACGGCTAAGTCCGTTTTCCTGCGGAAAGGGGACGCCATTGTGCCGGACGAAATCGTTGCCCGATTGGGACTGCCTATATTTGTGAAACCCAACGATGGAGGATCCAGTTTTGGGGTAACCAAAGTGACGGCTGCCGAGCAGTTGCAACCGGCCATCGACATGGCTTTGAGCGAAGGAAGCGAAGCTCTTCTCGAAAGCTTTTTGTCTGGAACCGAAGTTACTTGCGGTTGTTATAAAGCCAATGGCCGGAAAACGGTTTTCCCTGTGACTGAAATCGTGAGCAAAAACGAATTTTTCGATTTTGACGCTAAATACAATCCAGCAAGTGTTGAAGAAATCACGCCGGCGCGTATTTCGAAAGAATGTACCGAAAAAATCCAAATGCTGACTAAGCAAATTTACGATTGGGTAGGAGCCAAAGGAATCATCCGCATCGATTATATTATTTTGCCGAAAGGAGCTATTCGCATGTTGGAAGTGAACACTACGCCGGGAATGACGCTTACTAGCTTTATTCCTCAGCAAGTTCGCGCCGCAGGCTTGAATATGACGGAAATAATGACGGAAATCATTGAATCCGAGTTAAATTGTTTATCATGTTAAATAAATCCGAATTCGACGATATACGTCCTTACGACGACGAGGAAGTAAGTCCCGTGATTGAAGGACTGATGAAAGACTCCGAATTCAGATCCATTATCCGTCTGGCCTTTCCGGAAAAAGAAGAAGAGATGATCGAGCGGATGCGTTCGTTTCGAAGCGTAAATGATTTTCAATTTTTTTTGAAAGATTTGCTTTCTGAGGCGATGGATGGGAAAATGGACTCCATTCGATGCGGCGGTTGGGAATGGATACAAAAGGATCGGGCGTATACCTATATTTCCAATCACCGCGATATTGTGCTGGACGCTTCTCTTTTGTGCAGCTTGCTGGTCAATAAGGGATACAAGACGGCAGAAGTAGCGATTGGCGATAATTTACTGTTGCATTCATGGATCAAGAATGTAGTTCGGTTGAACAAAAGTTTTATTGTGAGGAGAGGAGTACCCATCCGTCAGATGCTGGAGGTTTCGACCCATCTTTCGCGTTACATTCATTATGCGGTGTGTGAAAAACACGAATCGGTATGGATTGCGCAAAGGGAAGGAAGGGCGAAAGATTCCAACGACCGAACGCAGGAGAGTTTGCTGAAAATGCTGGGAATCGGAGGAACCACCGATTTTGGAGACAATATCAAGGAATTAAACATAGTTCCCGTTTCTCTTTCCTACGAATACGACCCTTGCGATTACCTGAAAGCTGCGGAACTGCAACAAAAGCGGGATGATCCGGATTTCAAAAAATCGCAAGACGACGATTGGTTGAATATGACAACCGGACTGTTGGGATACAAAGGAAATATTCATTTCCAGTTTGGACGTCCTGTCAACTCGCTTCTGGAAAACCAGAAACCGGCGCAATCCAGAAATGAATGGGTACAAACCCTTGCGTCCCTGATAGATAAGGAAATATTTCTGAATTACAAATTCTATCCTTGCAATTACGTCGCATACGACTGTTTGTGGGGAAAGAACTATTTTGCAGATAAATATACGAAAGAAGACATCGAAACGTTCAATAATTATCTTTACAATCAATTAGAGAAGGTCGATTTAGCAAACAAAGACAACGATTTTCTAAAGAGGAAAATCATGGAAATGTATGCAAATCCAGTTAAAAATCAATTGGAAGTCAAATGATGCGAATATTTTCTGAGATTGTCCGCCGGAAAAAAGGAGAAAAAAAATGTTTGTTTCTCTCCATGGGATCATTGCTTTTCTTTTTTTTATTTTTCGCCTGCACTTCATCTGATTCGGTCGATTACGGTTTGGGCGAATATTATGTCGAAATTACAACTGCTTTAGGTGATAATGCTTTTCTGTTGGATTCCGGAAAAACCATTCAAAGTGTGGGAGGAGAAACCGGCAGATCGTATGAAGCCGGCGACCGCGTTTTTTTGAATTTTTCCTACATTGAAGGGTCTGCGGATCAAATAACAATTCATGCTTCCGCCAAAATTGTTTTGGGAACGTTGACGCCTGTCGAAGAAAAGGATATCGAGGCCTTTGCAAATGATCCGATACGCCTCGAAAGCGCTTGGATCGGAGATCATTATCTCAATCTTCGGATTTACATGGAATATCAATCCGAAAAACATAAAATTGGTTTGTTCACAGATAAAGAGCGGCTCGATCAACCGGAAATAATCGTTTACTTCCTGCACGACGCCAACAACGATCCGCCGGGCTACCCTACCTCCCTTTATCTTTCTTTCGATTTGGAAGGAGCGCTTGGAGAGCCGGAAGGAAACAAAATACTGCAAATTCATTTCAATACGACCAATTACGGTCAGAAAATATACGAACTCAATTATTAATTTAACATGGAGAATTACGGTTTTTTTCGGGTGGCCGCCGCTATTCCCGAACTGCAAGTAGCGGATTGCTCATTCAATACACAACAAATGAAAGAGTTGATGGCAGAAGCCTGCAAACAAGGCGTTCAAATTATTTGTTTTCCCGAGTTATCCGTAACGGCTTATACCTGTGGCGATTTATTTTTACAGGAAATTCTGGTGCGGGAAGCAGAACGAGCGTTGAAGCAGTTATTGGACGAAACGTCCGAATGGCCGATTTGCTTTATTGCCGGCGCTCCGGTAGAGTACCGTTCCAAGTTATACAATTGCGCTTTAGTATGTTGTAACGGACGAATTGCGGGAATAGTTCCTAAAACCTATCTTCCCAATTATTCGGAATTTTATGAAAAACGCTGGTTCGAAACCTATGGGGGGGAAGAAGTTATCGACATTTGCTGGGGCGGCCAGACCGTTCCTTTTGGCGGCCGTTTATTGTTTTCTGTCCGAGATCAAAAATTTGCTTTGGAAATATGCGAAGACGTTTGGTCGATTATTCCCCCCAGCTCTTACCACTCCATGGCGGGCGCGCAGTTGCTGTTCAATTTATCGGCCAGCAATGAATTGATTGGCAAGCGGCCGTACATTCAATCGTTATTGAGTCAACAATCGGCGCGATGCCAGGCTGCTTATGTTTATGCCGCCGCCGGTTTTGGAGAATCTACCACTGATTTAGTCTATGTCGGAAATGCTTATATCTATGAAAATGGAAAATTATTGGCCGAATCCAAGCGCTTTCAGTTTGAAAAACAATTGATTGTCAGCGATGTGGATCTGGAATTGTTGAATTCGGAACGAAAGAAAAACACCACTTTTGTCAGCCGGCCAGCGATCGGCCCTTACAGAGAAATAACCATTCCTTTGTGCACAAACGGAAAACCCTTGCCGCTCATGCGTTCTATCGATTCGATGCCGTTTGTTCCAGTAACTGGTCATTATCAAGCCAGTTGCGAAGAAATATTTTCGATTCAGGTAGCTGGTTTAGCCAAGCGTTTACTGCATACGCATGCCCAAACGCTGCTGATAGGCGTTTCGGGAGGATTGGATTCGACTTTAGCCCTGCTGGTTTGCGTAAAGACGGTTGAGAAAATAGGGGGCGACCGGAAAATGATTTGCGGAGTAACTATGCCCGGATTCGGAACGACTGGTCGGACGTATGCCAATGCCGTTCATTTGATGCAATCGCTCGGTATCACTCGGAAGGAAATAAATATTGCGGCGGCTTGCGAACAGCATTTCAAGGATATTGCTCACGACCCGCAAGCGCACGACATTACCTACGAAAATGTACAGGCGCGCGAACGCATGCAAATTTTGATGGACTTGGCCAATCAAATGCAAGGAATCGTAGTTGGAACAGGCGATCTCTCGGAGTTGGCTCTGGGATGGACTACCTACAATGGCGACCAAATGTCGATGTATGGAGTCAATGCAGGCGTTCCCAAAACATTGGTGCGCCATTTGGTTCGATGGGCGGCCGATACAATGGACGAGTCGAGCAAGGCCACGCTGCTGGATATTGTCGATACTCCGGTGAGCCCGGAATTGCTTCCCGTCGATCCCAACGGGCAAACCCCACAATGGACCGAAAATGTAATAGGCCCCTACGAATTGCACGATTTTTTTCTGTACTATACCTTACGTTATGGATTTTCCCCCAGCAAAGTATACTATTTAGCCCAACACGCTTTCCAAAATATCTACGACAATACCTCCCTTTTGAAATGGATGGAAGTATTTTATCGACGATTTTTCAGTCAACAATTCAAACGCAGCTGCATGCCCGACGGACCGAAAGTAGGTTCAGTCAATTTATCTCCCCGAGGAGATTGGAGAATGCCCAGCGATGCAAGCGCTCATCTTTGGATGAAAGAAATACAGCGGCTCGCCCACGAAGTTCAGACCGCATTTTGAGGCAGTACTTTAGTGTTGCGTCAACGCTAAAAGGAAACTAAATTAGAGGACCTCGAAGAAGTCGTATATTTATAGTACAAAAAATTCCGTTTTATTAGCAAGTATAAAAAAGGGAATGAGAAAAATTTTGTGTTTTATTGCAGTCTTTTTAGGGGGAGCCGTTCTTTTGAATGCCCAAGAATACAGTGAATATCAAGCATATCCATCAGAAGAAGTTTTAGCGGGAAGGCCTCAACCGAGTGTTTCGCAAAGACAAGGTTTGCTATTGCCTCATGTTGATCTGGACAAAGATTTAACCGTATTCAAATGGCCGCTTGTCCTAAACGATAGTATTGATAAAAAACGAGCCAGAGGGATGGTGGTTTACAATACCAATCCGGAAGTAGGGGAGGGCGTTTATATATGGAACGGCATTCAATGGGAAAGATCCAAGACCGTTCGGAGTACAACTTCTGTATCGATTTCGGAATCGGATCGGAGACCTTTCGCTACCGAAGTCTCGATTTCAGGACCCGATAGGATATCTTCCGGAACCGAAGTTACGTTTAGCGCCGCAATCCAACCGGCCGGCCTAAGCGCTTATTCAGTGAGCTGGAAAATAATCTCTCAATCGGGAGTATCGGAAGTATCTTTAGAGGCAGTCAATTCCAATTCCGTTCGGCTTACTGCATGGATTGCAGGCGTGTTGTCTGGCGAGGTGGTGATTCGTGCCACGGTCAGCGACGGCAGTCGGGAAGCCTTTGCTGAAAAAACCATTGTCGTAATGGGATTTCAATCCCATGATTTCGGTCCTTTGGGAGTTTGGATGACCGAAAATCTAAGGAGCAGTTCCATGTATTGTTATAATACTATATTTTTCGAATCGGAAGAAGCGAAGAAGGCTTGTCCGGCAGGCTGGTCATTGCCGACAGAAACGCAATGGGACGGATTGCTTCGCTATCTCATTGATCCGGGAGGACAGGGTGCAGAAAGCAATTTGTTTTTCGGAAGCGATCCGGAAATCTTCGGCGAGTGCATCGTTTCTTCCTCTTCTCCGAATGGAACCCTTAGAAATCCAAACGCAGGTTATTGGTGGGCGAGCCAGGCTTCCCAGTATGTAAGGATCGATACGAAGGCTCGTCAATACGATATCTTCGATTATTATTATTTGCCTCCCCTGTCTGAGGCTCTCCGCTATTATGCCGTTCGTTGCATAAAGGATTGAGAACGCAAATCATAAATCTATAAAAATCTGTGTCGAAACGTCTTATCCGTTTCGTGTGCGTTCAATAGGTCGAATTTTTCCAAAAAGAATGAAAAATTTATTAATTTTTTTATAAAAAATGTGTATTCTTTACCAAATAATGTTTATATTTTCCGCGTATAAAAATATTTTTACGCACAACAAACATTTTTTAATAACTAATACAAAATTATACCCCATGAAAAGAACAACGTTTTTGATTTTTGCAGGTTTATTCTGCATAGTAAGCCTTTTTTCGCAAACCCCTTGGTCTTTGACAGGGAATGCGGGTACCACTACTTCCAACTTTTTAGGTACCACCGACAACAATCCTTTAATTTTCAAGATCAATAACCAATGGTCGGGATATACTGGATATCCCTCCAAGTACAGCGTATCGTTCGGTTATCTTACTTTCAACCCTTTGAATGCAGGCGATGCAAACACGGCTTTCGGTGCGCAAGCGCTCCGGGCCAATACTACGGGAGGCGGAAATGTGGCTGTCGGCGCCTGGACGCTTGACTACAATACAACAGGATCGAATAATGTAGCGGTGGGAGAAAGCGCTTCTGCCCGCCAGTCTGCTACGGCCAGCATGAACGTAGCCGTTGGCCGAGCCGCTTTGATCAACAACACGCAAGACGGCAACACGGCGGTAGGTTTTGAAG
>WRFY01000035.1 GCA_009783445.1 Candidatus Azobacteroides sp.
GTTTGCTTTACTTACTTGATCGATAAATTTCCGATTCTATAATCTTCTGTAATGATAACGCAGAAAATCACAATTTAGTATTTAAAATCGTTAAAATGTTATTGCCTAAATGTATATCCGAAGGAGGCGTTCTTTTTCTAACAAGAAAAGTAAAGAGAGGCGAGTAGTAACTAAATAATCAAAAAAGCGCAAATATGCAAATTAGAAACAAAATAAAACAGGAAAAATAACATATAATAATAACCGCAGAATTTGTAACTTTATTATTTTCAAGGCTTTTTCCTTTGTCGGGGTAGCGGGATTCGAACCCACGACCCCCTGCTCCCAAAGCAGGTGCGCTAACCGGACTGCGCTACACCCCGTTTAAATTTTTTGCGACGGCAAAGGTAGTTGTTTTTTCCTGAATTCAAAAATAATTTCCGAATTTTCGCTCTCAAGATTTTTCCAATTCCACAGCATAGCGGGTGGAGCGGATAAATACAGTCGTCCAAGGATTTTCTGTGCCTTCAAAAGCTAAATTGGAATTGTGCCAAATGGTGAGATAATCTCCGCCCGATTGCTTGCAGGCGTCTGCCAAACGTTTCAATTTTTGTAAAGCTTCTTCCGGAGATGATTGCAAATGAAAAATAAAAGTGGAATCCATGGCTATTGAAGGTCGGATCAGTAAAGCAAGGCTTTCTTCTTTTTGCAAGTCATAGAAAAGATGGGGTATTGCTGTTCCGGAACGAAAACCCGGTGCATGGGAAAATGCCAGAGTAAAGTCTTCACTGAATCCGGCAGCGTACGTTTCGCGGAATGTTTGGGGAACTTGCATCCTCAGAAAATGCCGGCGGGAGAGATAGACTGGTTTTCCCAAAATTTTTTCTAATTGAGATTTTTCTTTTACGAGTTGTTTTGAATGGTTCAAAGCGTTGTAGGAAGGATGCAAACCAATTTGCGCCCTTTTCAGACTTTTCAAATATCTATAATAGCGTGGAGTAGGGTATAGGGTCGTGCGTCCGTATTTCCCTTTTTCCCCTAACAAGACAAACAGGTAATAAGGCCGCCGAAGTTGAGTTTGAAATTGATCAATGGCTTCGATGGCAGCCTTATATGGATCCTTTCGAAAACGAAATAATGCCAGTATCCGGTTTTTGACGCCTCGCATATTTTGATTTGCTAAATCGCGGAAAGTACCGAATATGTTTTTAATTAATCCTTTATGGCGGTATAAATAGGGAAAATCAATATCGTAAGTATGAATAGCTCGGTATTTTCGCAATTGGAAATCGCTGAGGTCGAACCCCGCTTTTGCAAACTCTTCCTTGAGCAAGTAAGCCCAACGGTCGATGATCGGCGTTTCCAATAATCCTTTTCGAAACAAAAAGGAATCTGTATGTTTAAAACGACCGTGTGCATCGGGTTCGGCTGAAAGATATTCTTCATACAGGCTAAGCAGATAGAAAGAAGCGGCCAATAAGTCGAATGGAATATCCCCTTTTCCAGTATAAAAAAAACAAAATAAGCCTTTCCATTCCGATTCGTTCCATTCCCGTATTGAATGGATGCCTGTTTCGAAAAGCAATCCGGAAGGAACAATTTGAATTCCGCGGCAGAGCGCTGTGTTGGAGTAATTGATAGAAGGCCCTGTTTGCTCCAAAAAATAAGACCGATCGGAAGTGATCAGGAATTCTGTTCCTAAAATATTGTTACAGAGATGACTCATAATATAATCAAGTCGTTTGCTTGTTCCGGAAGGAGAATAGAGCGTAATCATATTTATTGGATATGTAAAGTATCTGCTCGTTTCATTTGTTCTTCCAGTTTCATCAGTTCGTCTCTGTATTGGGCGGCTTCCAGAAATTCGAGTTTTTTGGCGGCTTCCATCATCATTTTCCGGGTTTTATCAATGGTTTTCTGCAATTGTTTCGGGTTCATATTCATTACGACCGGATCGGAAGCCAAATCGAAAGATACTTCCTGTTCGATATAAGCCTTGCTTTCCGGCCTTGCGATGTTTTGTATCAAAGTCGATTGAATGTTCTTTTTGATTTGTTGCGGAATAATATGGTTTTGCTCGTTGTAGAGCAATTGTTTTTCTCTTCGCCGGTTGGTTTCGTCGATGGTTTTTTGCATGCTTTCCGTAATTTTATCGGCATAAAAAATAACTTTTCCGTTGATATTGCGGGCTGCGCGTCCGGCCGTTTGCGTCAACGAACGGTGCGAGCGCAAGAAACCTTCTTTGTCTGCATCCAAGATAGCCACCAAAGAGACTTCAGGCAAGTCTAATCCTTCTCTCAACAAATTGACGCCAATGAGTACATCAAAAATTCCTTGACGGAGCTTTTCCATGATTTCGATCCGTTCCAGTGTATCCACATCCGAATGGATATAAGCTGTTTGAATGCCTAATCGGGTAAAATAGGTATTTAATTCTTCTGCCATCCGTTTGGTCAGCGTAGTAACCAGCGTCCGTTCTTTCTTTTCGATGCGTAATTGGATTTCTTCCATTAAATCGTCTATCTGATTCAAACTCGGACGCACGTCGATCACCGGATCCAACAATCCGGTTGGGCGCACTACTTGTTCAGTTACAACACCTCCGCATATTTGCAATTCAAAATCGGCTGGCGTGGCGCTGATGAATATTTTTTGGGGAGTAATTGCTTCAAATTCGTCGAAAGTCAAGGGGCGGTTGTCGATAGCCGCCGGCAAACGAAAACCATATTCTACTAAATTGATTTTTCGGGAATGATCTCCTCCATACATGGCCCGTATTTGGGGTACAGTCACATGGCTTTCGTCAATGACGGTCAGAAATTCTTTGGGAAAAAAATCGATCAGACAGAAAGGACGGCTGCCGGGAGAACGGCGATCGAAATAACGCGAATAATTTTCGATTCCGGAACAATAGCCCAATTCGCGAATCATTTCCAAATCGTAAGTGACTCGCTCGTATAGCCGTTTGGCTTCTTGTATTTTTCCGTTCGCGTTAAAAAATTCGACCTGTTTACCCAAATCCAACTCGATTTCTTGTACGGCGAGATTTATTCTTTCCTGCGTAGTGACAAACAGATTGGCTGGATAAATATCGTACGATTCGAAAATTTCAATGGGATGTCCGTTTTGCGGATCGAAAGTATAAATTTCCTCAATTTCATCGCCCCAAAATAGGATCCGCAAAGCGGTATCATTGTAAGCCAGAAAAATATCGACGGTATCGCCTTTGACCCGGAAATGTCCCCGCGTAAATTCGACTTGATTGCGCGAATATAGACTCGCCACTAATTTGTGCAGGAAAGCGTTCCGAGAAAAAGTCATCCCTCTTCGAATAGAAATCACATTTTCCCGAAAATCGTCGGGATTGCCAATGCCGTACAAGCAGGAAACAGACGATACGATGATTACATCTTTTCGACCTGACAATAAAGTAGATGTAGCAGAAAGCCGCAAGCGTTCTATTTCGTCGTTGATCGACAAATCTTTTTCTATATACGTATTGGACGAAGGAATATAAGCTTCCGGCTGATAATAATCGTAATAGGAAACAAAATACTCGACGGCATTGTTAGGAAAAAAAGCTTTAAATTCGCTGAACAATTGAGCCGCCAGCGTTTTGTTGTGGCTCAAAACCAAAGTAGGCCTGTTTAATTCCTGAATGACATTGGCTATCGTAAACGTTTTCCCCGAACCAGTCACTCCCAATAGAGTTTGGTAAGGTAAATGCTGCTTTACGCCGTTTACTAATTCTTGAATAGCTTGGGGCTGATCGCCTGTTGGTTGATAATCGGAAATCAGTTTAAAATTCATTTTTATTCTTGTACCTTTTCGCCCATTTGTTTATATGTTTCCCGAAGGGCAGCTTCATCATCGCTGATCAATAAAAGAATATCTCCTTCGTTTAATTCAGTATTTCCTTTCGGAATAAAATAGTGATTGTTTCTTTTCACCATTACTACTAATGTTTTTTCAGGCAAATCCATATTCATGATTTTGTGTCCGTTTTTTAAATGCACATTCTTCACAACCAGTTCAGACATCGCTGATTTTATTTCGTCCGAAAACTCGACATCAAACTCCGTCAGTTTCGTTTCTTCACGGGTTTCTTTGGATAGTCCTAAAAATTTGGCCATCCACGACAAAGACGAACCTTGGACAATCAACGATAAAATAGTGATAAAGAAGACAATATTAAAAATCATTTTCGCTTGCGAAATATTCGCTATCCACGGATAAGTAGCAAAAATAATTGGAACAGCTCCCCGCAATCCTACCCATGAAACATAAATTCGGGCTTTTAACGAAATGTGCCGAATGGGGAGCAAGGATAAAAAAACAGAGAGCGGACGCCCCACCAATATCATAAAAATACCGATCAGTAAAGCGACTCCAGAGATGGGCAACAATTCGGACGGATTAACAAGCAGCCCCAGTGTCAAGAACATAACTATTTGAACCAGCCATGTTAAACCGTCAAAAAATTTAACGACGCTTCGTTTGTGAATAAATTTGCTGTTGCCCATTACCAATCCGGCCAGGTAAACAGCCAAGTATCCGTTTCCTTTTATAAAATCGGTGAATGAAAATATAAAAAACATGCAGGTTAAAAGCAATACCGAATATAGGGAGTCATTATCCAGATTGATCTTGTTGATCAGCCGAACCGATAGTTTTCCTAAGACAAAACCTATCAAACTGCCTATAAATAGCTGCATGAAAAAAAACAGTACCATGTGTCCGAGCGAATTTGTCGGATTTTGAATAACAGCGATAAAGCTGATGGTTAACATGTAAGCCATTGGATCGTTGCTTCCGCTCTCAAATTCCAGTAAAGGCCTCAAATTTTCTTTGAGCGATAGTCCTTTGGAACGTAAAAGGCTGAAAACAGAGGCTGAGTCGGTAGATGACATGACCGACGCTAAAAGTAAAGATTCTACAAAAGAAAAGGTGATACTGACAATCCAATCGTTGGTTATCCAATAGATGAAGCATCCGGTAAAAAAAGCGGTCAGAAGGACTCCGACAATGGAAAGTATAAATCCGGGAATGATGATCGGTTTTATCTCAGCGTATTTTGTATCCATTCCTCCAGAAAACAAGATAATATTAAGCGCTATCACCCCAATAAATTGAGCTGCTTTCGGATTGTTAAAATGAATGCCGACACCATCGCTTCCAGCTAACATGCCGATTACCAAGAAGAGTAAGAGGGTAGGAATACCTACTTTATAACTTGTTTTGCCGGCTAATAAACTTATAAACAATAATATGGATCCAATTAACAATAAATTTTCAGCTGTCAAACTTCTCATTTGTAAAATATAATTTGTTTTTTAATGGCCAAAGAATATTCGTGTTGTTTCATGAAATAAGATTAATGGATACAAATGTACATTTTTTTTGGGATATTTTCAACTAAACAGTCCTACTTTTTACTGATAGGGATGCGAAAAAGAGTGGATGTCCCCTCCTGTCGAAACAAATTTTCTTTTATTTCCTTTTGTTTGATGTGAAAAAATATTCTATTTTTGTGTCATATATCCATTGTATGAAAATTGCACAAGTAATAGAAATCATTGAAGAATTTGCGCCATTGCCTTTGCAAGAAGATTTCGACAATTCAGGTTTGCAAGTAGGCGATGCGTCTCACCCCGTGCGGGGAATCTTGCTGTGTCTGGATGTAACGGAAGAAGTGATCGATGAAGCGATCGAGTTGGGTTGCAACTTGATCGTATCGCATCATCCCCTTCTTTTCAAACCGATTGCAACTCTTACGGGAAAAACCTATATCGAAAAATGCATCATTAAGGCTTGTAAAAACGATCTGGCGATCTATTCTGCTCATACCAACTTAGATAATGTGTGGGGGGGCGTGAGTTTCCGTTTGGCGGAAAAAATAGGCTTGCAAAATCTTCGGCCGCTGAAACCGCAGTCCAATGGACTGTTGAAATTAGTTGTATTTGTTCCAATAGAACAGGCTGAGATGGTTCGAAACGCTTTGTTCTATGCAGGAGCAGGTCATATAGGAAACTACGACGCTTGCAGTTTCAATCTGCGGGGCGAAGGTACTTTCAGGGCGGGCAGTCATGCTAATCCTTTTGTGGGAACTATCGGTCAGCTGCATACAGAAAAAGAAATCCGGATAGAAGTTGTTTTGCCGGCATACAAAAAAATAGCGGTAACGCGCGCTTTATTGGCTTCGCATCCCTACGAAGAACCGGCTTACGATTTTTATTCTTTAGTCAATACTTGGGACCGGGCGGGTTCGGGAGTAGTTGGCGAATTGCCTGCAGGAGAAGACGAAGAGTCCTTTTTGCAACGAATAAAAGACATTTTTCAGTTGAAAAGTTTGAAACATTCTCCTTTTACAGGACGAATGATTCGCGATGTCGCGCTTTGCGGCGGGAACGGAGCTTTCCTTCTCCGTGATGCCATTGCTTACGGAGCAGATGTATTTCTCACCGGCGAAGCCAAATACAATGACTATTACGACGTAGAAAACCGGATTCTATTAGCTGTTTTAGGTCATTATGAGTCAGAGCTTTGTACAAAAGAAATATTTTTTGATATATTGTCAAAAAAAATAACTACCTTTGCTATTTATTTTTCAAATGTTAATACAAATCCTGTCAATTACATGTAATATCCATATTATGGCGAAAAAAGAACAATCTACTACAAGGAGAAAAAAAGATTCAAGCGCAGACAGTGTTGAACTTCAAGGAGTAAAAAAAGTAAAAGCCGTAGAAAGAGGAGAGGGTTCAGACTTATCCGTCGAGCAAAAATTGATCAATTTATACAATCTTCAATTAATGTTGTCAGAAATTGATAAAATAAAAACCCTTCGCGGCGAACTTCCTTACGAGGTACAAGATTTAGAAGACGAAGTAGCTGGACTTCAAACCCGTATTCAAAATTTTCAAGCGGATGCGAGAGAATTAGATACGGCTATCGGTCAGCAAAGAATCAAAATTACCGACTCCAACTCGCTGATAGGAAAATACAAGGCGCAATTAGACAATGTCCGCAACAACCGCGAATTCGATAACTTATCGAAAGAAATCGAATTTCAGGGATTAGAAGTGGAATTAGCCGAAAAACGCATTCGTGAATTTATGCACGAGTCGAAAATGGTGGCTAATGAAATAGAAAAATGCAAACATCAGTATGAAGAACGGAAAGCCGATTTGAAGTCGAAAAAAGATGAATTGGACGAAATTATTTCTGAAACAAGAATTCAGGAAGAACAAATGCGGGAAAAAGCCAAACAGCTCGAAACAACAATCGAACCGCGTTTGTTAGCGGCATTCAAACGCATTCGGAAAAGCGTACGGAATGGTTTAGCGGTAGTGTATATTCAACGGGACGCGTGCGGGGGATGTTTCAATAAAATTCCTCCTCAGAGACAATTAGATATAAAACTACGTAAAAAAACCATTGTTTGCGAACATTGCGGACGAATCATCATCGACCCGGCGTTGGCGGGAGTTGAATGAACAAAGAGTCCTATTCGCCTTTCTCTTCCGTGCATCCTTTGGACGCTTTCCAATATTGTCCTAAATGCGGCTCTTCCCATTTTTTGGAAAATAATTTTAAATCCAAAAAATGCGAAAGTTGCGGTTTTACCTATTATTTCAATTCTTCAGCCGCCACCGCAGCTTTCATCACCTGCGGCGAGCGGCTGTTGATAGCTCGTCGCGCCAAAGAACCGTCAAAAGGGAGCTGGGATTTGCCGGGCGGTTTCATCGATTTATACGAAACAGCCGAAGAAGCCATTCAAAGAGAAATAAAAGAAGAAACCGGATTGCAGGTCAACAACCTGCATTATTTGTTTTCTTTGCCGAATATTTATCCCTATTCGGGAATGAATATTCATACGGTCGACTTATTTTATCATTGTGTCGTCAACGATATTTCTGTCCTTCATCCAGCGGATGACGTAGACGATTTGTTTTTTCTGGAAGCAAAAGATATCTTTCCCGAAAAATTTGGTTTGCAATCCATTCGGAAGGCCGTTGAACTTTGGATCAAATCTACCCCTTCTGCATGAACCTCTTTACTCAATGAATTATACAGTACAATACACCGATAAAAAATCCAAGGCCCGCGCAGGTTTAATCACAACAGATCACGGAGTGATTGAAACGCCTATTTTTATGCCCGTAGGTACGCAAGGAACTGTCAAAGCAGTACATTTCAATGAATTGAAAGAAGACGTCAAAGCAGAAATCATTTTGGGGAATACCTATCATTTGTATTTGCGGCCAGGCATCGAAATTTTGGAACGTGCGGGCGGATTGCATCGTTTCAATGGATGGGATCGTCCAATACTGACCGATAGCGGCGGTTTTCAGGTTTTTTCCTTATCGGAAAACCGGAAATTGAAAGAAGAAGGCGCCGAATTTCGTTCGCACATCGACGGATCGAAGCATCTTTTTACGCCTGAAAAAGTAATGGATATTCAACGGAGCATCGGTGCGGATATTGTAATGGCCTTCGACGAATGCACTCCGGGCGATGCAGACTATTCCTATGCAAAAAAATCATTGGCGTTGACGGAAAAATGGATGGATCGTTGCTGGAAACGTTTCAACGAAACAGAAGAAAAATACGGGTATCGGCAAAGTTTATTTCCCATTGTACAAGGTTGCATATACGAAGATTTGCGGAAACAAGCCGCCGAAAATGCAGCTTCGAAAGAAGCGGACGGAAACGCGATCGGGGGATTGGCTGTAGGCGAACCTACTGAAAAAATGTACGAAATGATCGAATTGGTCAACGGTATTTTGCCGGAAGATAAACCCCGTTATCTTATGGGAGTCGGAACGCCAGCTAATCTGCTGGAAGCGATTGAAAGAGGCGTCGACATGTTTGATTGCATTATGCCTACTCGAAATGGAAGAAATGGACAACTCTTTACAAAAGATGGGATTATCAATATACGCAATAAGAAATGGGAAATGGATTTTTCGCCAATTGAAGCTGATGGCGCTTCGAGGATCGATACTTTTCACTCCAAGGCTTACCTGCATCATTTGTTTTCGGTCCATGAAGTATTGGGTTTGCAAATAGCGTCCATTCACAATTTGGCATTTTATCTTTGGCTGGTGAAAGAAGCGCGCAGGCATATTGTCGCCGGCGATTTTACCGAGTGGAAATCGTCCGTTATTCCCTCCTTTCAAAACAGAATTTAATTTTTCAGGCGATGAAAATACTCGATTGGTACATCATTAAAAAATTTCTTGGCACTTACGTTTTTGCGATCGTGCTGATTATAGCCATTTCCGTCGTATTCGATTTCAACGAAAAATTAGACAAGTTCATCCGGAACGAAGCGCCGACCAAAGCCATTATTTGGGATTATTACCTCAATTTTATTCCGTATTTCATCAATCTGTTCAGTCCCCTGTTTGTTTTCATTGCCGTCATTTTCTTCACTTCGCGCCTGGCCGATAACTCGGAGATCATCGCCATGCTATCGAGCGGGGTCAGTTTCAAGCGTTTGATGCGACCTTACATGATCTCGGCCGCTTTAATATCCATTATGACTTTTCTTTTAAATAGTTATATCATTCCTCCGGCCAACGTTGTGCGTCTTGAATTCGAAAATAAATACGTAAAAGACAGGCGGGTATTGTATTCCGGAAATATCCAATTGGAAGTAGAGCCGGAACTTTTCGCTTATTTCGATCGATTCGATACCTACACCAATACCGGTTCGCGTTTTTCATTAGATAAATTTGAAGGAAAACAACTGAAATCCCGTATGACCGCTCAGCAGATTGTTTGGGATTCGGCCTACCATTGGACTGTCAAAGATTATATGATCCGCGATTTTATTGGGATGAAAGAAGAAGTTCGAATAGGCCAAAAGATTGACACTACGCTGACAATTATTCCGTCTGATTTCATGATTTCGGCTTACGATTGCGAACAGATGACGACCCCAGCGCTGAAAAAATACATCGACCGTCAAAAGAAACGGGGCATAGGAAACATTAAAGACTTTGAAATTGAATATCACCGGCGATTCATGACTTCGTTTACGGCATTTATTCTCACTATCATCGGAGCTTCTTTGTCGTCTCGAAAAATAAAAGGAGGAATGGGCATTAACATTGGGCTTGGATTGTTGCTCAGCTTTTCCTATATTTTATTTATGCAAGTTACATCTTCATTCGCCGTATCTGGATTAGTAAGTCCCTTCGTCGCCGTTTGGATTCCTAATATTGTTTATTCCTTTATTGCGATAATCTTGTACAAAAGAGCGCCCCGCTAAGCCATACCTGCGTTGAGTTGTTTTCTCTGCGCTTCGCTTGCGTTCTTATTCCACTTTCTTATGTCTAAAAATCAATAGCCGCAAGGCTTAGTTATCTCAACTTCCTTGCGGCTTTATAGTCAGTCATAACTGATTAAAAACTGAGGTTACCATTCTCTTCACTCTCCGAAGGAGAAAGCCTCTGCAATTTTTATATATCTTCTAAAATCCGCAAGCAAAAAATTTGGATTATTGAGATTCCGTCTTAATCGCCTTATCGGAAAAAAACAGGCATAGAATTATGTAAAATTGGCAGATAATT
>WRFY01000036.1 GCA_009783445.1 Candidatus Azobacteroides sp.
GAATAGCAAGCGCGGCGGCATGGAACGGCAAACAGGGAGCTATTTCGAGCATCATCGGCAACGACAACGCTTCCTCGACCAATTCGACTACCACCGGCGCGGTAACCGTTCCCGTTCCGGTCACCACCACGGCGGGATCGTCCAATTCCGCGCAGCTCGCGGCGGGTACTTATTCCTTGCGGACGGCGTTTCAAAGGATTTTGGACAATGTGGCGAATCTGTTCAGCCGGCTGGGAACAGCCGAAACAAACATCGGCGCTAAAGCGGCCAAAGCGGGCGATACGATGACGGGACGGATTCAGGGAGCTTCGTTAAGAGGTTCGTGGATTTCCTGCCATACAACGAATACGGCTTTTTACGTTCCGCAAAATACCGATACCTCCAGCACGGCACAAGGCGTTTGGAGCTGGAGAACAGCGCTGGGAGACGGTTATGCCATTGTTAATTTGAGTACGGTCAACACGTCCAGTTTACGGTATGCAACCAAAGCCAATATCGAAGCGGGCGTCAATACGACCAGCGATGTATTTGTTTTGGATAACGGCGTTCTGAAAGTTCCAAGCAAAACGAGCGCAGCAGCCAATAACGGAACATTGATTGCCACGGAAGCGCAAGTGTATGCGGTTAAAACGACGGCAGAGGCCGCCATGCCCAAGGCCGGAGGAACCTTTACGGGAACTATTGCCGTACCCTCTAAAACTTCGGCGGCGGCCAATAGCGGTACCGCGGTAGCCACGGAAGCGCAAGTCTATTTGAAAGCCAATGAATTCGACGCCATGGACGGAGGATCGTGGTAAAATAACAAAACTTAAAATACAAAATGATGACCAAGCAAGAGTTGATTGATTATATCAAAGCGAGAATCTTCACGAACAACACGAAAGCGATAACGGCGCAAAAACATCAGGAAGCCTTATTGAAAGTGGCGGAACAAATCTATGAGGCCAATGACGGCGTTTCGTTTGATGTCTTAGACGGAGGATCGTGGTAAAGGAGTAAAATTTTAATTCAAAAACAGTATAAAAACAAAAGATTATGGCAACAAAAACATCGAGAATACAATTAAGGAGAGGAACTAATGCGCAGGTAGCGGCCGTTACAACGGCGCTGAACGGCGAGGCGACTATTACGACCGATACCGACGCCAGAAACATTTATGTGGGCGGTTCGGACGGAAAATTATATCCGGTAACGCCCAAAGGATATACGGTGAAAGCAGACAGCGTACAGGTCGGATTTAATTCAAACAGCTATATTAAATCAGATGCAAATAACTTATTAACGAGCTACGGAGGAACAAACGGCAGCAAATTGCAGATTGGCGTCGGCGGAGTTGATTTGAGTTGCGGCACAAGAAAAATTACGATCACCAGTAGTGCAATTTATATTAACGGAGCCAACGCATCTTCTTCCGATGCCCCGGTAAGCGAAATCTATGGAAAGGGTTCAACGGAGATGGTTACAATGACCAAAGATCAAGTACGGAGTTTTGTAGGAATAGACCTGTCCTCTACGGAAGAGCAGTTAACAGGAGATACCTACAACGGAAAGCCCGTGTATACCAATATGGTTACCCTTAATATTCCCCCCAATGCAATTGGAAATGCCTATAGAATTGTAAATTTTACCACATTTCCAAAGATGAATTGGGTAATTATTGATGCGGCAAACAGTTGGCTTTTTGATGGGGGGGATGTTGTACATGTTCCAATCGGAGCATTTCCTGATCTTAAATTTATGGTAGATGGCTCAGGTAATATACTTACAGTAGGTTATTCGAATCCATCGTCTCATCAATTTAACGCCTATATCCGGGTAAAATACACGAAAGCGTAATTATGATCTTATACTTCAACCAAACGGAGATGGATTTGCCGGTAAACGACGAGAGCTACCGGTATCGGGCGATCAAGGGAGAACACAGTTTGACCCTTTATTACTCTTTGCCGCAACACGTAGAAATACCGCTGGGAGCCTACTGCGTTTTTGAAGGTGAAACCTATATGCTTGAAAGCCCTGAAAACTTCAAAAAGCATAACACGCGGAATTTTGAATATACGCTTATTCTTGAATCGGCGCAAGCGAAACTGTCGAAATACAAGTTCAGAGATACTGTTACCCGCCGCTTGAAATTTCCGTTGACAGCGAAGCCGCAGGTTCATCTGCAAATGCTGATCGACAACCTGAACCGTAGAGAAGAGGGTTGGAAGGTTGGACGCTGCATCGAGGCGGTCGAAAAAGTCCTCTCGTACAACCATGCTTTTTGCCGTGATGCCCTTTCGCAGATGGCCGAAGCTTTTGAAACCGAGTGGGAAATTTCCGGAAAAACGATCCATCTCTGCAAAGTGGAGTATAACAAGGGCAATCCTTTAAAGCTGTCCTACGGACGCGGCAACGGATTCAAATCGGGGATTGGAAGAAGCAACACGAACAATACCAGACCGGTCGAAATCCTTTTTGTACAAGGCGGAGAACGGAATATAGACGCCAGCCGATACGGAAGCCCCGAATTGTTGCTGCCGAAAGAAGCCGGAATAGGTTTCGACGGAGCGCATTTTTCCGATCAAGAAGGCTTTGATTCCAGCCAAGCCCGCTGGTATGCGACCGATGCCGACGGGTTTTCCCTCAGGCGTTCCGATAAACCGCTGTCCACTCAGGCAGAGGACAGTCTGGATTGTCCGCATATTTATCCGTCCCGCATTGGAAAAATAAGCGCGGTAAAGATTGCGGATGCGGAAAAACATTTCTACGACATCATCGACAACTCCATACCGCAAGACTTTGATTATGAAAAATACCTTATTGGCGGCGAGAAGATGACTATTATCTTCCAATCCGGCATGCTGGCCGGAAAAGAATTTGAAGTCAAGTATATCCATACCGGAAGGCGTTTCGAGATCGTTCCGCAGGAAATCGACGGGCGCATGATGCCGGACGACATTTTTTGTCCGCAGGTAGATCAGGAATACGCCGTTTTCGGAATGATGCTGCCGCAGGAATATATTTGCAACAATGAAACGAAAACGGGCGCCAGCTGGGATATGTTCCGCGAAGCCGTCCGCTACCTCTATGAAAACGAGGAACCGAAATTCACTTTTACCGGCGAGTTGGACGGGATATGGGCTAAAAAGGATTGGCTGAATATTGGCGGAAGAATCAGGCTCGGCGGGTATGTCTTATTCCATGACGACCAGTTTCAGCCGGACGGCGTTTTGATCCGAATGGTTGGAATAAAAGATTATATCAACAATTCGCACAGCCCGCAGATCGAACTATCCAACGAAATAGTCGGAAATTCTATTTCAAGCAGTTTGCGCAAAATAGAAACCAACGAAGTGATCGTGAACGAACTGCATAAAGATGCGTTGCAGTTCGCCAAACGGCGTTTTCGCGATTCGCTGGAGACCGTGGACATGCTGAAAGATTCATTGCTGAATTTTTCAGAGGCCGTTAATCCGGTTGCCGTTCAAACCATGATGGCGCTGATCGGCGATGAAAGCCTGCAATTCCGATTTGTGAATAACAAGACGAATCCGGTTGAAGTACCGCATCATGTAAAGTACGATCCGGAAACAAAAACCCTATTTTGTCCCGGAGGCATCATCCAACACATGACCTTGGGAATATCTTCCATATCCAGTTCCCACGAATATAAATTTTGGGAATTAGGCGGTTATCCGAGTCCGCCTTTAACGGAACCTGAAAAAAAGTTCTACCTCTATGCAAAAGCGAGCAAGAGTGCGGATACCGGCGAATTCTATTTGAGCGATAAAGCGGTAAAAATAGATCAAGAGGAAGGATATTACACTCTTCTGGTCGGCATTCTTAACAGCGAATTTGAAGGGGAACGCAGCTACATTGATTTATACGGATTTACGGAAATACTGCCGGGACGCATCACCACCGAAAGGATCGTATCGTCGGACGGACAGAATTTCATGGACTTTTTGAATAATGCTTTCAGGGTGGGCGATGTCGAAGACAAGACTTCGCTGTCCTTCAACACGAACGGGGATGGCAAACTGATCTTGAAGGGAACGCTTGTCCAATCGCAATCAGGCGGCCTGCAACCAATCGGGGTTTTCAGAGGCGAGTATAATCCTGCGTACCCATATTACAGCAGCGATGAAGTCACTTATCAAGGATCGACTTACCGGTATATTTACGACGCGCCTCAATCGGGAAAACTTCCTACCGACGGAACCTATTGGACGGTTACAGCCTCTAAAGGAACCAACGGAACCAATGGGATAAACGGACAGGACGGAGCAGACGGAGCGTATTTTGAATACCGTTATAAAATACACGGTTCGCCAAGCGAGCCGCCCTCTATTGCTGCCGGCGTCTCTGATCCTTCGGGTTGGACTACAGAGATGCCGAGCGTTGGAGCGCTGGAATATTTGTGGATGACCGTTTCAAAGAAATCCGCTGCCGGAGCCTTATTGCAGAATTGGAGTACGCCCGTCCGTACCAGCGGCGTTGCGGGAGAGAAAGGCGATAAAGGCGATAGTCCGGCTCTTGTTTACAGAGGAGAATACAGCGGAACGGAAACTTATTACGGCACCCCTGCCCGCGTAGACTGCGTAAAGTATGGCGATTATTATTACGTTGCGCAAGTGAATGCAGGCGACGGATTTAATGCCGTTCCTACAAACGCTTCCAAATGGAACGCTTTCGGGGCGCAATTCGAAAGCATTGCAACAAATCTTTTGCTGGCCAATATGGCCAATATCGGCGGATTTATATTCAAAAACAATCAACTGATCAGCCAAAGCGGAAGGATGAATAATCAATTTTCAACCGATTACGGCGATGAATTTTTTGTTCCGAATGTTCAGATAGATGCAATAAACGGGATTATAACCGTAGGCGGGAAAATTATTCTCGACAATGATTACGGCATTGCTTTGCTCAATACCCATACCAACCGCATTGCCACTTATGTCATACCCGAAACCGTCGGCACCATCGCTAATCTGAATAATATGTCCGCTATGCTGCCGGCTTTATACGTTCACAAAGGCGATTGGTATTTTCCTACGCTCGCTAATTATCATGAAGAAACAGTTACTTATAAAGGCGTGATCGGAAATCTGAATGACGGAGATACGCTTCAAATAAGCGACGTTTGGTTTTCATTTGTAGTCCCTTTTGTGAATGGCGGTTATATAACCCTCGATTCGGCTTTATTATCCGTCGCAATCAAATGCGGCAATACGCAGGCGGAAGCTTTTAATAATATTTCGATGAGTACGGGAAGTATAAAGAGCGGCGAATGGGTCGCAGGTTCGAGATCGTCCGCACAAATTGTCCGGACAATCGGGGCATCCAACGGATATGCAAGCGGAAATTATACCGTAGAATTATCTCTGAAAATTAAAGCGCAAGCCTACGGAGGAAGTCTTGCGAGAAATTTTGAAATAAATTTTTATCAACAAATTTTCGGAACGTTGGAGCAAAAGACGGTTGTCGGAATCGACGGTTTGTATACTTACTGGGGTACCGACCAATATTTCTTTATTTCCCATAAGGAAGGAATTCAAATGCGGATTGGAAATAACGGTTTCCGCCTTACGGCTGAAAACGGGTTGCAGAAAATGATCAACGGCAATTCATGGACGACGCTGTAAAAGACGCGTCATTCCTTAAATAAACAAATTTATATCGAATCATTGTATGAAAGAAAAGTTTAAACAATCGCTTAGGATGCTCGTGGACGACCTCAATAAATGTTATCCGTCAACCTATTTTTTAATCGGCGTCTTTTCGACGCTGATCGGCCACTTTCTGCTTTACAACTTTTGTTACGTAAGTTTTCATTTGCGGGTGGATTGGCTCAGTTCCTTACTATTCGGGATCATACTATCCGTGATCGTGTCGTTGTATTCATCTTTCGTCCGGGAAAACAACAAGTTCTATTTTCATTTCAACGAAATGATTTGGACGCTGTGCGGAAATATAATCACGTTATTGATCATTGTATTAATTGAATTGCATAAATGAAAATGGATATAATAACGCTCATACAAACTCTGGTATCCAGCGGCGTGATCATCGGAATCATTGAATATTTCCGATACAAGAAAAAAGATAATGCCGATGCGGGCAATATCGAAAAGGATAATGTCAAAAAAACCTTTGAAAACATCCTTCTATCAAACGATACTAATATACAATTAATAAATTCTATGCGCACGAAAATTGATACGTTGATTGAAGATTTTGAGAAGGAACGGGCTTATTACCGCGAGCAATTGCGGAAACAGCAAGAAGAAATCGAGTTCTTAAGTAAAGAAGTAAACGATTTAAAATTAGAAAACAAAGAATTAAAACAACAATTACATTTAAAAAATTGAATAATATGATGCAAAACGAAAATCAAGAAAGCAATTTTTATGCAATCTTTACCAAACTTTTTTTAGCGGCGTTCGGAATCATCTTTATCGTGGTAGTGATCCTATCCCTATATTTTGTAATAAGCGCTGCCTTCAAAAGCAAACAGGAGGCGAAGGCCGTTCAAAGAGTAAAAATGGAGTTGCCCGTATCCGATGCGGGCGGCTCCATACCAATCCATCCGTATCAATACTTGCTCTACTCAAAGGCGGATATGAAGATTAAAAGAGATTCAGGGATCACCTCCTTTGCCGTCGCTACGCTCAAAGGAATTAAGGGGTTTACGCAACGCGGAGTTCCTATTATCCATGGAATGAAAAATAGGAACTTGGCCGATGCGATCGTCTCTGCCAATGGAGAATACAATGGGGTTCCGGCCGTTGCCGATTTGCTGTTGAAGAACGAAAGCGCAAGCGACGCCGCGTGCTGGCTCGTTGGAATTTATATCTGGCAGTCTCCGGAAGGAAATGCAGAACATGAACAATGGATGAATGAATAAAAAGGAATACTATGGCAATAGACAATAAAACATCTTTCGTATTAACGGTGTATCCGATAGCGGAACGGATTCGGTTGAACGATTCCAATACGGCGCACCCTTTATTTGTAACGGCGCAAGCCGCGCTGGAAACCGGCTGGAAATTGCGCAATGATTACAACCTTTTCGGCATCAAGGCCGGAACTACTTGGACTGGAAAGACGTCTACGCTCCAGACTAAAGAGTATGTCAACGGTCAAATGGTAAGCGTGAATCAAAAGTTCCGCGTATACGATAATTTGGAACAAGCTTTGAAAGACCACCAAGCAATCTTGCATCTGAAAGGATATGCAGACGCATGGACATCCAAAGACGATCCGTATCAATTCGCTGAAAAGATCGTAGACAACGTCGGATCGAAATATGCGACCGATCCAAATTATGCCAAGAAAATGAAACAGATCATAGACGAAGTCTATAAGATCGTTTTAGACAACAAGCTATGAAAACGCGTCTGCTGATCATCTTTGTTTGCCTGTTTTGCGTTTCCGGATGCAGGACGGTAAAACAGTACGTACCCGTTCCGGAAAAGCATACGGAGTATATCGACAAGATACTGCGGGATTCGATCTATGTGCAGGACAGCGTTTTCTTCACCGTCAAAGGGGATACCATTTGGCTGGAAAAGGTGCGGACTGTTTACAAAGAAAAACTAAAAGTAGATTCCGTCTACCTCATGGACACGATCCCCGTCATTCAGGAGGTGATCGTCGAAAAACCGGTCAACTTCATCACCGGATGGCAAAATTTCCAAATGTGGTGCGGACGGATATTATTCGGAGCGTGTTCCCTTTCCCTTTTATACTGGATTATTAAAAGAAAGTGGTAGCTGGAATGGGCGGCGGCCATTGGAGCGGCGCCTTGCTCGTCAAAAGCAGGGCGTCTATTTTTTTCAATAGCCGTCATTCCAGCATTTTTACAAGTTCTTTTTTCATATCTTCGTCTATTTCGCGATAGCGGGCGAAGGCCTTGCTCCCTTCTTTGTGTCCGCTCAAAGCGCCCACCAAGTTCGGGTCTTTGACTTGCTTGTAAAGATTTCCGATAAAAGTGCGGCGGGCCATGTGCGAGGACGCAATCTCATTCAAGGGGCGAATCACGCTTTTCCGCGTCAAAGGATCGAGGATCACCACCGGACGGGTAAGGCCTGCCGCGGCGAAAATCTTCTTTATGTCCTGATTGTATTTTTGTTCGGAGATATACGGAAACAGCGTTTTTCCCTCGTAACCGGCATATTTGGCCAGTATTTCCTCGGCTATGGAATTGAGCGGAACGCGCACCGTTACCGGCCGGTCGTCTTTTGTTTTGCCCGCAATATACTCTACCGCTCCTTGAATCACGTTTTGCTTGGTCAATTTGTATAAGTCCGATACCCTTAATCCGGTCAAACATTGAAAAACAAATATATCCCGCTGCGTTTCCAAAGCCGGACGATGCGAAAGGTCTGTATGGTACAGTTGGTTCCGTTCTTCAATGCCAATATAATACGGCGTTCCGTATACGCATTCTTCAATGGAATATTTGCGGAAAGGGTTGTTTTCGGTCTTGCCGTTCTCCACCGCCCAGATAAAGAAGGTGCGCATTTTCGTGAATATTCCGTTGATCGTATTCTGCCCTCTGGGTTGCGGCGTTCGGCTTTCCGGTACCGCTTCGTAAAGGGACGGATATTGCGGACAGAGGAGATATTCGTTTTTCAAAAATACCTCAAAATCATCCAAAATATCAGGCGTTGCATGATCCAAATCGAGTGAAAAGGATTTATCCCGCGTTAACTGAACGTACAGTTCATACCGTTTTAAAGCGCGGATAACTACCTTAAAATTTTTTTCCCGAACATCCGACAATTTATGCTTCTCTAAGAATTCGGTGAAAAGATCAAAAAACGATTGCTTTTTTTCAAACATCTCTACTACGGGCGCATACTTGCCGCGTTGGTAGTATCTGTCTATGCAATCTTTTAACCAGTCGGATGAAATAGTTGATTTATTCTCAATATCATTGAATGCTTTTTGTATAAATGCAACAAGAGTATTCAATTTTTCGCTTTGCCCGGTTAGAGATTGCTTCAATTCTTTTTTCTCATCAGTCATCAGGCGGAAGTTTGGTATAACGATTTGTTGATTCATATCGTTCCAAATAGGTTTCCGTTTACCCGATTCATCTATATATTCAGCTGAAATAAAGATATTTGTTTTTGCACGTTGATTTATTCTTCCATGCGAAAATCGGATTAAAATTTCTTGTTTCTTCGTTGCATCTATCCTCGTAGACAGTGATAAATAAATTGTAGCCATAGATCAAATTGTTTTAATAGTACAAAGATACAACTTAATTTTCTTTGGCGACTTTTTGGCGACTTATTTGTAACAAAATGTAACAAGATGAAACAAAATGTAACAAGATTATAGTGTTAATTCATTCATTATTGCAACATTTATAATCTACGTTGGCTATTTTCAATTGGTTTCGTTTTTGCGTTGTTGCATATCTCAAGTCCCGCTCCGGGTACTGAATATCAGATGAAATCCCTTGTAAGTCAATAGATTTGTAAGGGATTATTTTTTGGTTTGTAGTGAATTTTGCAGTATATTCAGAATGAGCCGTAAAACTATTTTACTGGGTAAACTTGCAGAGTTTTTATATCAGATCAAGAATAATTCAATTGCTTATTTTGTAATCGCCATAATGTTGTAAAACATGTTATTTGTCTTCGTAATGCCCCCAAGCGGTAAGCAAAATAACCTTTACAGTATCTTCATGAATCTCGTAAAGCAATGGGTGCTTTTGTGTGATTCGGCGCGACCACTGCCCTTTTCTCAATCCTTTTAACGGTTCCGGGTTTCCAGTTCCAGTAGTTGGATGTTCCCTCAATTCGTTTATCAGTGCATTGATCTTTATAAGGATTGATTTTTGCCCCGCTTTTCGATGTTTCTCTACATCTTCAAAAAACTTTTCTGTATACTCAATTATATATTCTTGATTCATAATGATTTTTCATTATAAATCAAAAAATTGTTCTTGCTCTGCTTTAGATAATGTTTTGGTCTGCCCGTTTCGAGCCTGCATTACTGCCTTCTCAATGTGTTCTACATTTCTTTTATCTGCAAAGAATAAATCTCCGGACGGACTTATATCGAATGGATTGCAACGGTATTCCATAGGAATGGACATAAACTCATTAATCCATTTTTCACTGACTAATTGGACGTCTGGGCTATCCGTTACAACCAAATTTATGTATTTATTTCCTCTTTTGATTGCAACTCTTTCTTTCTCTGCGAGTTCAAAGAAAGTTTTCGTTTTGTTCCTGATTTCTCTTGTTGTTATAATTTTCATCATTTATAAATTTTGCAACCTTGAATAAGTACGCAAATGTATACACATTTTCCGATATATCCAAATCGTCCGGCTAATTTTAATACCCGCTCTTAAAAAAAGCGGGTTTTTTATTTTGCATAAATATTTATTTCGAATGAATATTTTTTGTATATTTGTGCAGAAATAATTTGTAAGAACTTTTATTATGCTTATTACTACTATCATAATCATCATATTTGTAATATGTATTTTCATGACAATATATGCTATGAAACTTAATAGAGAACAGATAAAATTACCTTAAATCCGCAAATAAAAAGGCATAAAAAAAATCAAAGCGTTGTAAATAAATTATATACAACGCTTTGCAGTTTGAAAAAAATCACCTAATTTAGTGGTGTTAAGTTAAACAATAACAAGGTA
>WRFY01000037.1 GCA_009783445.1 Candidatus Azobacteroides sp.
CTAAGAAACTTCTAAACCATTTCAAAGCTTTTAATCTCGCTTTCTTTTATATCAACTTTGGGTTTGTTTAATAAGCATACTTTGTAGAACACCACCGGATTTGTTTCGTGTGCAATTTTGAATGACAGACAGCTATAATCTGGGACAAACAACAAAAAACAGGACGAATAACAAGAAATGAGACGAATGACTATGCCTTGTCCCCACCAAATTGCAAGGTTTTGCACTTAACTTGAAGGTATTATGTTTTTGTTCGCGGACGCATACTCAGCCCAGAAAATACGCGGCGCGGGAGAAAACGCGTTCGAAGTTTTCGCTGATCAAATTCTCCGGCGCTTTGGAATTGAGCGGAAAAGGCCATTGATGAGAATAGGGAAACGGAAAATCCCATTCTTCCATGATTTTGCTTGAAATTTTTCCCATAGCGGCAATGATCCCTTGCGTGGGAATGACCGTGTCGCCTTTCAGGGCAATCGCGCGAATCCGGTTGCCGGCTTGCTGGAAAAATTTTTCACGGTACTCTTGAAACACTTGGGGATGAATCATCGCCTTGAACGCTTTCTTTAGCGAATCGATATTCCAGCCGGGAATAGCGGGATTTTTCAAAAAGTCGTTGGAATAATAATGGTGAATTTGTTCGTTGGCGGCGCTATCTAAAATGTCGCGGGCATTGGCATTCATTGCGCAAAAAATAGAACCTCCGCAAAACATAAATAAACGGCTATCGGAGAACAGCTTTTCGGGATTGGCCAACAATAAAATCTCCGAAATCAACGCACCGATAGAATAAGCAAACAGATCGACGGAAGTATCTTCTTTGAAAAGGGGATGTTTCCCGCTTTTTATTTCTTTTGTCAATTGCTGCAGATTGGATATCGTTTCCACGCCGGAGGTATAAAACCGCAATGGCTCTTGCGACAATCGGCTGCTCAGGGCTACATTTACAAAAGTAGAATTTTCCACTCCCGGACACTCGCGATTTCGTTGATCCACCCAAGGACGAATCATGCGCGGATTTATCCAAGAGAGGGGCGTCCGGTTGATATGGAAAGCCAGCGGAAAAAGGATCACTGGCTTCCGCGTGGTTTGCGCCAGGTATTCTGCCCATACGAGGTATTTTTTCCATGAACGTTCGTTCAGTCCATGCAACAACAAAATGGCTTCACGGCTTTTTTCCTTACCCGAAGGAGCAAAAACCGTATAGTTGAATACCTTATTTTCGTTGGTATATTCGTCCGCCGTTTTGCTGAATTCCCAAAGCGGAAGATTTTCCTGAATATTTTTTATTTCATTCACATTAAAAGAGGTCTCAAATTGGAAAGGGTGAATTTCCAAACCGGAATCTTTCAATTCTGTTTTTCTTTCAAGTGAAAACAGATTTTCAAGTTGCAATGTACGAAGCAAGATATTCATGGGGCGACGTGATTTTTTCTGCAAACAAACAACAAAAGTCAGCATTCGCCAAAAGAATGGTTTTAACGCCTTGCGGAAGGGATGAAAATGCGTATATAGGGGCGAAAATCGCATATACGGGACAACGGAATGATGATTTCTACATTCGAAATACGTATCTTTGCTTTGAATTTGAAGAAAGAAAAAAAGATGTTTAATCAAAAAATTCCACCTTATATTTACAGTAAACAAAACATTGTTTACTTGATATTGTCCACCGCATTATTTGCATTGGTTTTTATCAATATATACAAACCTTTCAGTTCGGAAAGTTGGTATGAGGTTTCTGATCTCAAATTTTTCGTTTTTTCCAGCCTGATTATCCTGACGGGAGTGCTGGTGGTGGTTGTCAGTCGGATTATCATGTACTATGTAGGAAAGAAAAAGCCGATTACGCTGGGAAATTATCTCATCTGGATTGTCCTCGAAATATTTTTCATGTCGCTCTTCTATACAATTTACAGCCTTTATTTAAATCCTGAACGCGAATATCTGAGCGTTTTCAGAGAATCATCTATCAACACAGCCTTGGTCCTTCTGCTGCCGTATTCGATCATTCACCTGTATTTTATATACAGAGAAAACAAACGGCAATTGGAACAGTTGGGCGAACATTCGCCAACGATGAATGTTTATCAAAAAGTATATTCCTTTTACGACGAAAAGAATGAATTGCGGCTTTCGGTCAACCGCAACAATTTGCTTTATATTGAATCGGCTGATAATTATGCAATTATCTGGTATCTGAACAAAGGCGCGCTGACCCGATTCATTCTCCGGAATTCCATGAAAGCCATCGAAGACCGCTTGGGCGAAAGCAATGTATTTCGTTGCCATCGCTCTTATATTGTTAATTTTGAACAAATTAATGTGATCCGGCGACAGAAGGACGGCATTTATGTAGAATTCGGGTTAAAAGACGTTCCCGATATTCCCATTTCCAAAAAATACAGCGAGAAAGTAACGCAATGGATCACAAATTGTTTGTAACGCAACCGTTTCGGCTTCAGTGCATCAATTTGTAAAGGAGTTCGATCAGCAGCTGGGCGGGCGGGACGGAACTGTTCCCTACTCCTTTTCCTTTCGCATCGTATTCGCGAATCAGCGCAACATTTTTCAGGGTCTTGATGGGTTTATAATTTTTCATAGCTTCCAAATAATCGGCGATTTGCATATCCCATTTAAAGCCTAATACCTGCATAAGATGAGCTTTCGACTGGTCGGGTGCATACTGGCAAATCATCAGATTCGCGAAAAATCCGAATAAAGTGGCGAGCGTCACCACATAAGGATTATTTTTCTGATTCTGCTCAAAATAGAGCGCAATGCGCTGCGCTTTCACTCGATCGCGCAAGGCTACGGCTTTTTGCAATTCAAAATTATTGAAATCCTTACTGATGCCGGTATTTTGTTCTATCAATTCGGCAGTTATCCGCTTCTGATTAGGCGGCAAAGCAATCAAAAGTTTATCCAACTCGTTGATTACTCTGCTTAAATCATTGCCCAGATAATTGGTTAAGACTTGAGCGGTTTGAAGGTCTATTCCTACTTGCTTTCCTTTCAGGTAACTGATGATAAAATCGGGCATTTTGTTTTCATACGCCTTTTTTGATTCAAACACAATGCCGGTTTTGTCGATTTCGCCCGACAACTTTTTCCGTCCGTCCAATTTTCCATGTTTATAGCAGATAACCAATACCGTCGAAGTTAAAGGTTTTTTAACGTAATGGATCAAGTCGTCGATATTTTTCAGTCCTTGCGCTTCTTTTACAACCACCAATTGCTTTTCAGACATCATGGGATATCTTTTACACGCATTGATAATGGTCGCCACTTCGGTTTCGAGTCCGTAAAAGAGGGTTTGATTGAAATCCCGCGCCCCTTCGTCCACCACCGATTCCATCAGCAAGTCGGTCAATTGGTCGATGTAATACCCTTCTTCTCCTTGAAAAAGATAAACGGGCATAAATTTCCTCTTCTGGATATTGCCTTTTATCTCATTAAAACTTAAGTCTTTCGCCATACCTATCTATTCAAAAACAAGACCCGTTTGTTTACAGGCGGCTGTTATTCGATTCAAATATGCCCAAAGGTACTACTTATTTTCTATTGCAGCAAAAATACCTGTTCTTTTGCCAAAATTCTGATAAGGTCGCGTCAACGATAAAAGAAAACCCCTATTTATAGCACAAATTCGGTGATTTCGATGTTCGCCCCCGAAAGGTAAGGTATAAAAAATGTAAGTCTTTTTTAAAAAACACGTTCAATTGATTCGTTTTTTATTAACCTTATTTTTAAAAGTTCCCTCAGTAGCCGAGGATCATACACATACCCTTCTCCCTTATTAATTAATTAAAAAATAAGGAAATAAGGAAAACTTTCAATATGGGATTGTCAGGGCTACGAAGGGAACTTTCAAAAATAAGGTTTATAAAAAACACGAAAAAATTTTAATGCTGATGACGCATTTATTTCGACCCTATCGCCAAAACGCCGGAGAATACAGCTTTTTCCATCAAAATAATTGTTCCAAAAAATCTTGCGTTCCAAAGATATTTTCTATCTTTGGATTTCAATTTGCTGAAATGAATTTCATCTCAATCGAAAATTTAGACCTTATCGACGCTGCCGCTGAAGAATTTATTCGGCAAATGGAGGGAGCTGCCATTTTTGCTTTTCAGGGAAAAATGGGCGTCGGAAAAACGACCTTTATCAAGGCGATCTGCCAAAAATTAGGCGTTATGGACGTTATCAACAGCCCGACCTTTGCCATTATCAATGAATATCATTCGGAGGCAAGGGGAGAAGATATTTATCATTTCGATTTTTACCGCATTCGCGACCTTCAGGAAGCTTGCAATATCGGAGTTTCCGATTATTTCGACAGCGGAGCCTTATGTTTCATCGAATGGCCGGAAAAAATAGAGCCGCTTTTGCCGGAACATACGGTCTGGGTGAATTTGGAGGAACAGGAAGACGGTTCGCGAAGGATCGAATGGAACGCCGACGGCGCAAAGGGCGCAGAATAAGTTACGCCCTCCACCCCGCCTTGCTTATCTAAAATTTCAGGTTGATACTAGCCAATACGTTTGTTCCTGCCTGCGGAAAATAACTTTTATCGGCGTGAAGAGTCAGACTGCCGTCTTCATTGCGGTAATAATAACCGGCAACCCAACCATTGCTTTCGTATTCCTTGTTGAAGAAATTATTGATCAACAGTTGAAGAGAACATTCTCTTACTCCTTTCCATCGGAAAGTATAACCCAAGCGAAGATTGTGTACAAGATAGTCGTTGATTTGCCGGTCGGAATTACGGGTGTTGTCGAGATATTGTTTACCCACATAAACCGATTGGAGAGCGGCGCTGAAAGCATCTTTTTGGAAAGACAACAAACTATTGGCTATCGCATGGGGAGAAAAAGAAATATCGGTTTGTTTATACTGCTCGACCACTTGCGTTTCTTCCAAATCCCAATTTTCGCCTTGATAGACGCTCAAGTATTCTTGATAATTTCGGATTTTGTTCCGGCTGAGCGTCAGGTTTCCATTCCATTTCAGACACTTGCTAATTTGAAAGCCCAGCAAAAACTCGATTCCTGCACGGTAGCTGTCCGGGACGTTCGACGTCAACGGTTCGCCGATTTCATTGGTTTTTCCATTCAAAACCAACTGGTCTTTGTATTGCATGTAATACAAATTGACGCCTGCGGAAACAATCCGGCGGTTGTATTTATAACCCAATTCATAATCCCGCAAACGTTCGGGTTGAGGCGTTTCATTGAAGCCTGCATCCGTATAATTATTCCGGTTGGGTTCGCGATGGGCGATGGCAAACGATCCGTATGCCGTATTTTCCGGATTGATCCGGTAAGATAATCCGACCTTTGGATTGAAAAACGGAAATTTTTCATGAATATCCAGTTTTTGCATGGTTTCGTTTATCCAGTCCCAAGTATCGTTTTGGCCTTGGATTTGGTAATCGATGAAACGGTACTGCAAATCGCCATACAAATTCAGGTTTTTCGTCAATTGATAGTTTCCTTTCAGGTAAAAGTTGATGTCGGTTTTCTTTCCCTTGCTTCTGTAATATTCCTGGTTGGCGTTTCCCAACTCTTCCTTCACCCAAATCACTTTTCCGAAATGATTCCCGTCGTAATAATTTCCGCCTCCGCCGAACGAAACGTTCCATTTGCTTTGGGTATAATTCAAAGAAAAAATCAAGCCTCCGAAATCGTTGTCTAAGTATTTCCGGCGCACCAGATCGCTTTTTTTGACGATTCCTTCCTCATTTTCAATTGTTAAGCCATATTCTTTCAAGGAACGGTTGAGTTTGTATTCTTCGTAGTAACCTGCTCCCTGAGTATAATGCAGCGAAACATTCAGATTCAGGCGAGGATTGATAATTTGTAAAAGGCTTAATTGATAATTCGTTTGCCGGTAATTATCGGTTTGATTTTTGTAATACAGCGGATTTCCGTTGGCGTCGTCTCCCATGTATCCGCAAGGATTATATCTCCGGTTTCCTGCCAATAAAATATCCGATAAAATATAGTCGGGAACTCCATCCCAAGCATGATACGTTTTTTCTTTTCCTCCAAAAGTAATGAATTTCAACAGGGTATTTTCGTTGAAATAAGCTCCCTGCACAAAATACGATTTCAAGTCGGCGGTTGCTCGGTCGATAAACCCATCGGAAGTAATCGACGACAACCGGCCATCGAAAGCCCAATGTTTGTTGAGAATACCCGTTCCCAGCTTGAAAGTCATTTTGGCGGTATTGAAAGAACCGTAACTGCCATCCCATTCGCCATACGAACTCGTTGGAATATCTTCCGTTTTCATATTAATGGAAGCCCCGAATGCGCCAGCCCCATTGGTGGAAGTTCCGACTCCTCTTTGTACCTGCAAATTTTGTAAGGAAGAGGCGAAATCAGGCATATTCACCCAAAAGACGCCGTGCGATTCAGAATCGTTCAAGGGTATCCCGTTGGCAGTAACATTGATACGATTAGCGTCTGTCCCCCGTATCCGGAAACCCGTGTAACCGATTCCTGTTCCTGCATCGGAAGTTGCAATCACAGAAGGAGTGAGCGTAAGTAGAAAAGGAATGTCCTGTCCAAAATTGAAACTTTCAATTTCCCGCTTATTCATGTCGGAATAGGCTACGGGCGTTTTCGTATTGGCCCGCACGGAAATTACCTCTACTTCCTGAAGTTTAAATGTGTTCAAACTGTCTTTGTCGATGGTTTCGGCAAAGACGCACAACGACAAAATGCTTGCCGCCAGCAATAAAAAAACCTTTTGCATTGTAAAAAATAAGTTTTGCGTAATAAGTCCCAAGCGTTTCACTCTTGAACCTAAAAACAGATTTAACAAAAAAGGGATGAATGAGATGAAATTTTTCTTTAAGAAAACATTGCCGGACGGCAATCTTTGTCCCTCCGCAAGAATTAACTTGTTCAGGTTCAAAGGGTATAATCTCAGCCTGTATAGGCACCCCTAAAGATATCGGGGCAAAGATAATCAAATTATGTAAAAAATGCCTGTTTCGGTAATAAAAAGAAATTATTTTTTCTAAAAAATCAAAAAAACTATCGAAAAAGGCATACATTTGTATTTTCTAATATGAATTATTCTATGGTATTGAGGAATCGGATATGCCTTTTAAGCATAAGAAATAAATAACAAACAATGCCTATGCTGATTGTAATAAAAACGCGGATAAAACGGAGGCGCCATCTGCATCCTGTGCGTTTCCTATTTTTATTTATTTTATTTTTTATCGGCGGGACTTCTTGTAAACAGAATTCCATCGATAGAGAAGCCTTGGTTACACGCAATAGTCCCAAAGTTACAACTATTGATACGCTTTCTTCTTTATCGGTTGGGAATGGAGAGTTTGCAATGACTGTGGATTTTACCGGATTGCAAACTTTTCCGGAACAGTACAAAAACGGAGTCCCTTTGGGAACGCAATCTCAATGGGGATGGCATAGTTTTCCCAATCCCAACCATTACAAACGCGAAGAAACGCTGAAAAATTTTGATTTCGGACGCGGTCGACTGGAACCTTACGCCGTTCAGGACAAAGATACGGATCAGAGAAATAAGGATGCGGTTAACTGGTTCCGTTCCAATCCGCACCGTTTGCACTTGGGAATGATCGGTTTGGAATGGAACGAAAACGTTCAACTCGCCGATATTAAGAACCTGAATCAAAAATTGGATTTATGGAATGGATTCATTCATAGTAATTTTACCGTTAAGAATGATTCGGTAGACGTACTAACCGTTTGTCATCCGCAAAAAGATTTGGTAAGCGCAAAAATATCTTCCATCCGGCATCCCGCCGTTCAATTTCATTTTGCCTATCCGACAGGAGCTTTCGAAGACGATGGATGCGATTGGACAAAAAACGAATTGCATAGCGCCACTGTTATGAATCAAAATGAACATTCAGTTACATTGGAAAGAAAAATAGATGCAACAGTTTATTATGTGACCATTGAATGGGAAGGGCAAGCAAATTTTACGGAAAAAGAAAAAAATTATTTTGTGTTGTCGACAGCCAATAAGGATTTGACTTTTAGCTGTTCATTTACGGAACAAGCATTAAGAGAGCCTCTACCGAATTTTTCGGAAACGAAACAGGCTGCAAGGGTTTATTGGAATTCCTATTGGAAAAAAGGCGCAGCAGTCGACTTTTCGGATTGTAAGGATCCCAGAGCCAAAGAACTTGAACGCAGGGTTGTTCTTTCTCAATATTTATTGGCCATTCAATGCGCCGGCTCTACTCCGCCGCAGGAAACCGGACTTACTTATAACTCTTGGTTTGGCAAGTTTCATTTGGAAATGATCTGGTGGCATCAGGCGCAGTTTGCCTTATGGGGTCGTCCGGAATTATTGGATCGTACACTTTCGTGGTATCATAAAGCATATCCTGTAGCGAAAGCGATTGCCGAACGTCAAGGATTTGACGGGGTTCGTTGGATGAAAATGACGGATCCGTCCGGCATGGAAGCGCCTTCTTCCATCGGTTCGTTTCTTATCTGGCAACAACCACATTTGATTTACTTGGCAGAATTGCTTTATAGACAAAATCCCTCGCAAGAAATCGTCGATAAATATTCCGATTTGATAGAGGAAACTGCGGAGTTCATGCATTCTTTTGCAACGTACGACGAAAACAACCGCCGCTATATTCTGAAAGGAATCATTCCCGCTCAGGAAAAATTTGATCCGCAAAACACTTTTAATCCGCCCCTTGAATTGTCGTATTGGCATTGCGCCTTGATGATGGCGCAAAAATGGAGAGAACGAGCAGGAAAAGCACGCAATTCAGCATGGGATGATCTCATTGAAAACTTATCGCCTTTAGCGGAAAAAGACGGACTTTATCTGGCTGCCGAGTCAGCTCCAGATACTTACCAAAACATTTTGTATCAGTCCGATCACCCAGCAGTGTTGGGCGCTTACGGAATGTTGCCCGACTCAAAACAGTTCAATAAAGAAACCATGAAGAATACGCTTCATTGGGTGTGGGCGAATTGGAATTGGGATCAAACCTGGGGATGGGATTATCCGATGATTGCCATGAATGCAGCCCGCTTGGGAGAACCGGAAAAAGCAATCGAAGCCCTTTTAATGGATCAAAGAACCAATACCTATTTAGTAAATGGACACAACTATCAGGATAAGCAATTGCGAATTTACCTCCCCGGAAATGGCGGATTATTAACAGCTATCGCTATGATGTGCGCAGGGTGGGACGGATGCGAAGTCGTCAATCCGGGATTTCCAAAGGATGGAAATTGGCAGGTGAAATGGGAAGGATTATTTCCCATACCTTAAAATAATCTATTTGTGAATGCGGAGGAATAACTTGTTGTTCATCACTTTTCTTGAATGCAAACGCCATAAAATTTTTTCCATGAATTAATGATCAAAAGAAGGGAGAAAGAGGGTTTTGTCTATTTTTAAGACAACAAATTGCAGATTTTCAACTGAGAAATAGAGTACATAAAAAAAATTGTGTTATCTTTGTCTCTCGAATGGAAAGATGCTCATACTCGCCATTTGTTTGATATACACACAGAAAAGTAAAACGAATCGCATTCCGTATTCAGAGAGTAACGAAAAATGCGTTTGATTCATTATCTTATTCTGCCACCTATACAGAAAATAAAGAAGCATAATATTAAAATGTAAAAAAAGTTAGACTATTGTTTTTAATGAACCTAAAGATGCAAAAAATATGATAGACTTCACCCAATTAAAACGCAAGTTGAAGTTATCTACCGACGGTCTGAAACAAATACGATTAGCAGTATTGGGAGATAGTGCTACACAATTTATCGTACAGGCAATCAAAGGAATGGGTATTGAATATTCAATGAATATCACTGTTTTTGAAGCTGATTTTAATCAAATTGATCAACAAATTCTGGACCCGGACTCTGAATTATACCAATTCTCTCCAGATGCGGTTTTGATTTATGAGTCCACGCACAAAATCCTCCAAAAGTATAATAAGAAATCTCCTGCTGCAAGAAATTATTTTGCGGAAGATTCTTTTGGCCATATCCGTCAACTGATTGCTGCCTTACAAAACAAAATTCAAGCAAAAATTCTGTTTTGTAATTATACCGAAGAAGATGATCATGTATTTGGTCAATATGCAAACAAAGTAGAAGAATCTTTCAGTTGGCAATTGCGCAAATTGAATTTTCTGTTGCAAGAAGCAAGTATACAACTACCCAACTTGCATATTTGCGATTTAAGTACCATACAAAATACCATCGGAAGAGAACGGTTTTGGTCTCCATCCATTTATATGAATACAGAAATGACCGTCAGTATTGATGCTTTACCTTATTTTGCGCAATCGGTTGTTCAAATCATCGGCGCTTTTCAGGGAATGTTCAAAAAATGCGTGATTTTGGATTTGGATAATACCGTTTGGGGCGGAGTGATCGGAGATGATGGTCTTGAAAACATACAAATAGGCCAATTAGGTATAGGAAAAGCTTTTACGGAATTTCAATATTGGATCAAAAAGCTGCAACAACGAGGAATTATTGTGGCGGTATGCAGTAAAAATACGGAAAACATTGCAAAAGAACCCTTTGAAAAACATCCGGATATGGTGTTGAAATTGGACGACATTGCGGTATTCGTTGCCAATTGGGAAAATAAAGCCGACAACATTCTCAAAATTCAAAAGATATTAAATATCGGATTCGATTCGATGGTTTTCTTGGATGATAATCCTTTTGAACGGAATATAGTGAGGGAAAATATTCCGGGAATTACCGTTCCGGAATTACCCGAAGACCCGGCCTTGTATTTGGATTATTTGTATAATTTGAATTTATTTGAAACGGCTTCTTATTCCGGAGAAGACGCCAAACGCACGCAACAATATCAAAAAGAAGCGGAACGAGTGATTTTTCAAGAGTCGTTTACCAATGAAAACGATTTT
>WRFY01000038.1 GCA_009783445.1 Candidatus Azobacteroides sp.
GGCTTCATTGATTGCCGAAAGCAAAGGCGCAAACAAATCCACCGATCGTTTGTTGATGATTGCCTCCCCGCCTTCGGCTTCTATCAATGTGCCTCCGACTGCATGGCTTTTACCAACAATCAAACGTCCTTTAGAAGCCTTTGGAATGGGTTCGGCTAATACGGCAGCTAATTGAACCGCTCCCAGTACTCCGGTTGCTATATTCACTGGAATGGCTTTAATTAAACCCAGTTGAGCCGTATTTTTCATGATGGCAGCCGCCGTGTTGATCACTATATCGAATGTTTTCAACAACTTTTCTCGAACGGCTTGTTTTCTGGCTATGTCCGCTTTTTTCTTGTCAAGGTCTGCATCTAATTTAGCGACCTGCTTATCATAGTTTTGTTGACTGATCAAACCGGCGTCTAAACGGGTTTGCAAGTCCTTTTTCTTTTTTTCATTGTTTTCTTCGTATTCTTGGAGTTCCGACGCTTCCATGTTCGACATCACTCCGCTTATACCGGAAAGCAAGTCCATGGTAGAATCCGACCATTCCTCAAAAGCTTTCGCTCGCGCTTCTAATAGTTGTTTCTCATTTTCAGCGATTTGTTTTTCTATTTCCATTTGTTTGACTGCGTTTCCTTCGTAAAGTTTTTGCTCCTTTTTAAGGTATGCGTCTGTAATCTCGTAACGCTGTTTTGCAGAAAGATTCTTTTGCGCCAAATCTAAATTCAGTTGGATTTGATTTTTTTGGGAATGGAGGGAGCGGAGGTTTGCCTCTTCGTTATATATTTCTCTATCGTAATCTATTTGCGTAATCTTTCCCTCGTTAAGTTCTTTTTGCAATGCAATTTTCTTTGACGATAATCTTTGTTTAGCCATTTCGATTTCGATCCGGTTCTTTTCCTTTTCGTTGTCGGTGAATTGAGCCAGTTCGTCATCGTAGGTTTTGTTCGTTCTATTCTCAATATCCGACAGTATTTTGGAAAGACTGTTTGCTCGGATCGTTTCTATTTCTTGCGCTTTCTTCTTTTCAAGTTCAACTTCATAGAAGGCTTTTTCAATTTGAAACTTTTCCCATTTGTCCATCTCTTTTTTAAAATCTTCATCCGATTGATTTTCCAATTTTTCAGGTTTCGGCACAAGTTTTAATTTGGAAAAATCCTCCGAAGCTTTCCGGTATTTTTCCTCTACCTCCTTCATTTGCCTGTCGACGCTTTGACCTAACAATGATTCCATTATTTTCCTTTGTTCCGCATAGTAATCATTCAGCGACTTGATTTGGTTTTGCTGAAAAATTTTTTCCTGCGTATCTAATATTTTATGTTGAACATCGTATTCGGCTTTGGTTATTTTGTTGAACTTCTTTTGCATTTCCAATTTTTCTTTTTCATGCTTTTGGGTTTGTTCAAATTTCTTTTCTTCCCATTGCTTTTGTATAAAGAAATCTTTAGACAATCCTGTTTCGGCAAGCTTGTTTTGTTCGTCTTGCAGCTTCTTTTGCAAGTCAAGTAATTTAAGGGCGTTGTCCTGATATTTATTATTGCTCTCTTTGGCCGCTTTTTTTTGATTTTTAGCGGCTTGCTGAACGGCTTCATCTGCTTTCAGACTTGCATCTATTTGTATTTGAGCTTCGTCTATTTGCGCTTGTTTGAGAGCGTGAAGCGAGGCGATCAACTCATCCACTCTTTTCTTTTGCTCGATGTATTTTTTGGATTGTTCGCCCTTTTTCTGCATGTAAATGTCCAGCGTTTTTTGTTCTGCGAGCAAAGAGGCTTCCAACTTTTTTTGTTCGTCCTGCTGCTGCTTTATGCGGTCTTGAGACGCTTTAATAGTAATATCCCGTATATCTTGTTGGGCTTTTATCTTTACCTTTGCTATATCCGCTTCTTTAGCGCCGTTTTTCTCCATTTCAAGGACTTCTTCACGAAGTTGGTTATTCCGTTCGTTGACGGCGTTTTTTTGCTCGTTGTTGATCTGGTTGATTTCATCCGCTGTTTTTCTTTTTTGTTCTGCATATTCATTGGATGCTTTGGCCGCTTCTTTTTCGGCTTTTGCAGAAGAATCGAAAACAGAGGTAAGAGCTTTTATCCCTGTTATTAAAGCCGCTATTCCTCCTAAAAGAAGAAAGATAGGATTGACCGACATAGCCGCATTCCATAACCATTGAGCCGCTGTTACGGCTTTGGTAGCAATGGCTAATGCAGCCTTTGTGACGATTCCCTTCGTTTCCGCTCCGCTTTGGGCTTGCGTTAAAGTCAGATTGACGGCCTGCAATTGATTGCCGACCCCCATAGCTATGTTTTTAGCCAAAATGGAAGCCGTGCTTTTTTGATTCAAAACAGTCGTTAACTGCTGCCATGAAGCCAGTGCAGCGGCTGCCGCTTGCAATTTCATCACGGTTTGTCCGAGCGTTTCATTTTCAATTCCAAGAAGCGAGGCCGCGCTTTTCCATGCTCCATAGGCGGCAACCACTCCTCCGACGGCTTGAGCCAATCCGTCCAAATTTGCCGTACTGCTTGATTGCGCCTTAATTTCTGCGTTTACACCTCTTATTGCCCCCCTTAATTCGGAGGCTTTTTTTGAAAGTTCCGCATATTGCCCGCTGTTTCTTTCTCCGTTCGCGGCAAAACTGATCATCTGATTGGTCAACTCTTTCAATTCCGCTTTGAGCGCTTGGCCTGCGATCGCATAATTTCCCACCTCCCTTCGATGATCTCCAAGCGCCTTTTCTTCTTTTTTCAGAGTTTCCGTCGTTTTATTGATTTTATCCTGCAGCTTAGAACCTTTGACGGCGTTCCGCTCTGCTTCACTCAAATTGTTATATGCGGCTGTGTTAAGAGATAATTCCGCTTTCAATCTTTGCAAGCTGCCTTCTTGCAGGTTTTGAAACTCGATATTCTTTTGAATCTCTTTTTGTTGGTTTTGCGATTCCTTGTTATAGGCTTTGATCTGTTGGCCTACATCTTCATACTGTATGCGTAATTGTTCCCATTGTTCTTTATCATCAGCAGTAAGCGCGTCGGCCATCTGTTTTTTTAATTCGGCTTGTTTGCCTTTCAATTCATCGACGGCTATCTTTAGCTTTGCATACGCTTCCAACGCATCCTTGGCCTTGATCTCTACATCAATCAACACTTTTTTTTCGTTGCTCTCTGCCATAGTATTTGTTTTTTAATTTTTATTTCTTATCTTTGTTATGTTAAAAGTTGCAATAGTATGAAGCTCGTTTTTGGAATATTAATCGTCGGATTCTTTCTTTCTAAATTTGACCGGTGGGCTAATAAACGCCTTCCCATAAAAAAGATTCGCCCAGTAAAGAAAGAAATCATATACATTAACGGCATCCCTTTTGAAAATACTCTTTATGATATTGTGGAATAATTTCATAACTTTATTAATTCACAGGTAGTTAATTTTCCAAGTTCAAAATTTTTAATCTTGTTCAAATAGAAATACGCTCCGTATTTGCCTATATAAACCGGTATGGAGGGATCGAATTGCTCTATATCTTCAGGCGTTAGCAAAAAATCGGCTTCGATCCTTCTTGCATTTTTCAACATCTTCTCGCTAATCACATGGTAATACTCATCCACTATTTCTTGCGCTGTTACATGTCTGGAAATTCGATAGTCGTAATATTGAGCCGGTATGATCCTTGTTCTTACCCTTACCGTTTCGTCTGACAGTTCGATTAAATGAGGCTTGATCGTTGTGAAGGCATTCGGAATGAGTGTGACAACCTTTTCTCCTTCTATTTCGGATTCAGAAGTTAAAGGAATAATAAGCGGTATTTCCGCTCCCCTTGCATTTTTATAGATATCCCCATTCGCTTGCGGAGCAATAGACTGTATTAGATAATCCTGTCCAGCTTCTATTGCGAGTTTGAATAACTCCTTTGACGGATTCAAAGTTGAATTGTCAATGAAGAATTTTCCTGAATCGGACAGGCCGCTTTGGGTATTGTCTTCATAAGAAATGATGTTTTCGCGCGCGTAATCTTGGAGGGTAAAATCAACGTTCTGTTTTTTAGTATTGAGTTTGCCGCTCCAATCCCGGACATTTTTTGCCTTGATGTTGTCATAGAGTAATTGAAAGGTAAATACTCGTATTTTTCTGGCTGCTTCGTCAACAAAAAAAGTCAATCCGAAAGTTTGAGCAAAAAACTTCATGAAATCATATTGAGTATCAAAACCCAGCCGTTCGGAAAGAACCAAACTTCCTCCTTCATTGGACGTTCTATCCGTGTTGTTTTCTTTAATGATTGTAAGGGTAAAATTCATATTTGAACCCATCTTCCTTCTGGACCAAATAAGCGCACTCTTAATCCGATCATTATAAAGTTCAAACGTTTTTTCTACTCCATCTATGTTTCCATCCTGCTGTACAAAGGGCCGGTGAATATAATCCGGTTTCCCTGTCTCTCTTATCGTTAAAGTTCCTCCAGGATTGAAATCGCCCACTGTAACGGATTCAATGAATACTTTACCTCCGCTGCCGTCAAACCAATATTCAATGGCGCTGAATCCTTCGTAAGCGGTCGGATTGGTTAAACTGTCCCTGTCTTTATCTACCAAAAAATTTAATTGTTGAACATTCGGATCAACTTGAGTAAATCCAGCTGTATGGACTTTCACCTCTAATGCAGTCATATCTGCCTCTACATTGACCGACGTCAAGGACAAATACTTATTTTCCCAGCCGTATTCATTGGATTCAAGCGTATAGCGGTTCCTTAAAAGGATTTGGCGCAATATGAAATCAATAGATACAACGGGATATTTTAATCCTATGCTGACCCTGCTTATTCCGATCGGCCATAAAACCGGATTGATTTCACCTTGAAAATCCCTCAATGAAAAGTCTATCCCGTACGCAATCTTATACGCCGGATGCCATGTGTCCGGGTTCATCGAATTGTTGCAAATTAAAAAAACGCCCAAATCCAAATCACTCATAGGAGCGTCCTTTAAGTTTTCGAAAAAGCCGGCGTTTCCTGAAAGTATTTGGCACTCGAAGTGGTCGGATACTTTCAGAAGAATTAAAAACGATCCTTTCCCAGCTATGGCGCGATCCGCACAATATACGCGGCAATTATGCCTTTGATACTGGAAATTAGTGGCCGATTGAAAAATGTTTGCATAATCGAATATCTGTATATTACGGATCGTTTTGGGCAATTTGATGTTTTGGGAATAAGACGCTTGACGGCTCTCCAATTCAGCTATATTGTTTGTCTGGCACGTCCATGCCAGTTTATCGCTTCCAAGATCAAGTTCCTGCCATATCTCCTTTTTGTCCTCTATCAATATTCTGTATTTTTGCCTCATGTTAAAATTGTATTTGCGGAACGGGTAATGTGAATTCTATTTCGATTTCTTTTCTCCTGTTTCTTGTGCTGTTTTCGAATTTCCCGGAATCAACATACACGCGGTACCACTTTTGTACTTCCATGTCCCATACCTCCACTAAAGGAGACGTGGAGATTTTTAGCAGTTCATTGTATTCCAACTCGATAAGATTTCCTGCGCCCACTGTAATCGTTTTTTCTGTCTCTTTATTTACTTCATATTCAATATAATTTGCATTCATTATATCGTCTATTACCGGACTTGCCGCCGTTAGGGTATTGACGCTTTGTTCATAAATTTGATTCAAATAAAACATCCAATAATCAAAACCCCCCAGCTGGTTAATCCAACGGACATAAAATGGACTTCCGGGAATGCAGGACGGCAACAGTTCCTCCGATACTTGAATGGACGCTTTAATCGGATTTCTGACTACGATGTTTTTCGAATCGTTGGTAAGAATCTGTTTATCGGAATTTGTCAGAAGGTCGACGGTCAAAGGTATGTCTGAAATAATGACAGACGAAATGCCGTCCGGTATAGAAATTGAAAAATGCCGTTTAGGAATGGATTCGTAGCGATTCAATGTGTTGCCGCTGAAACTCACAAAGGCCTTTTGGGAGTTGTTTAAGTAAGAAATATCGAGCGGATAGCCTTCGTATTTTCTCAATACAGGCATGTTTGTTAAAAACCGATTTCCCCAAGCGGTAATGTCCGGATTCCGTTGCAGCTGAACGACGGCGTTAACGGCTATGTGAGTTGAATTATTGAAGCTTAGGTCGTTTGGAACGATTTGATACATGAACGCTAATTTCTCATCCAAGTAACAATAGGAACATTGCGTTAGTACGGTTATTTTATCTGAAAACCAGTTTTTCAAAATTTCCGATAACTCAAACCTTACCACATGGTTAAAGAATTCGCCGAACAATGCGACATTGATATTTTCATCAATCGCTAATTCATTGATCCTTTTATTGATTGCGATAGTATGTCCTGCGTCTATATCTTCTTGTTCGGTAGCTGATATTTTCAAAATTACCGGATTGAATGCCGTATGTATCGCCGGCGGCGTTTGCGTTGCTATTGCCATGCTATGGTTTCTGTTATTTGTAATGCGTAATAAGTCATTAAACGGAGATTTAAGCGGTTGTAGAATCTTTCAAGAGGTTCGGCAAATATATCTATTCTGTATCCATGCCGGTGGAGATAGCTTCCCTCTTTGCGGATTACCCATGCAATGGATGCAGCCATACGGTTTAATTCACGTTCGCTCTGGTATTGCAGTCCCTTTGCAATGATCCACCGTTTAATTATTTCCTTAAAATAAACAGGGACTTTGCCCGGTCTTCTTCCAACCTCTAAAACCTCTACGTAGGAATATCCGCCCATCCAACCATGATAGCCGCTTTCTACTGCTGTCTCGTATCCGGCGGCGGTATTTCCGGAAGCCCACGCTCCAACTTCTTTTTGTCTGTCTACGACATCAACTCTTAGTTGTTCAAGCTCCTCTTTTAATATGGTTTGAGTGTCTATCAATTTTTATATTTTTTTTCGTATTCTTTGTTTAACCTTTTTTGATACTTAAATTCTTCCAAGTCCGTGTATAGGATGCCAAACACTTTCCCATATTTCCAGCGTAATACCTTGTCAGGGTCTTGCGCATAATTTTTTGCAAGAGTTTTAAGCGTTCCGTAATAAGAAATTTTTTCGCCCAGTTCTCTTATCCCGGCTCTGATTTCTTCCGGTTCCGGCTGGTAGTCTAACAACTCCTTTTCTTTGTTAATCCAATATTGCAACCCGTCAATGACTTCTTGAAAATATTCGGCAAACATTTTCATTTCTTCATTATTCGAAAAATCCAGTTCAATCTCATGCAAGATGTGGAATGTCTCTTTGAATTTATCTTCGTAAGTTTCTTCACTCATAAACAACTCGCCAAGAGCAATCCTTTGCTTGTAGGTTAATTCGCCTTCTTGTATGTGGATGTGTTTTAACATTTCAGTTCGTTAAAATCAAATTGCAACATAATGGATACTTCATTGGCATCAAATCGCGGAGGAGAACAAAACCATTTCCATTTTTCAGGTTGCTTCAATGCTGTTTCCTTCTTGTATTCTTCTATGAATGGAAAAACAATTTCATTTTCAATCGCATTCCTTATTTCTTCCCTTTCAATTGCATTGTTTTGAAACTGGATAAATCGGCAAAACCAGATTTCTACTCGCGTTGTTTTGCTGCTCCAAAATCCTGTTTTCCCATATTCTCCCTGTCTGAATTCTTCTATGTAGGCGAAAGGCTGGCTGTATTTTATTTCATCCGCCTTCGCATTCATCATGTTTAATTCTTCATATTCTATTAAATATGAATCATTTGCCCTTTTTATTATTTTCTCTAACTTTGATAACATAACTATATTTTATATGACATTCGTCTTATTCCTCTGCTTACAGGTTTTATATCGAAATACATTCCCATAATTAACATGTCTAAATAGTCCGGAGAATGCTGTAATAATTGCTTCATTTCTTCTTTTGAAATAATTCGTTTCTTTGACGTATCGTTATCTATATCATATTGTTTCAAAACTCCGATTTCTTCAATTATTCGCTGCTTTTGCTCCTTATTGCAAATAATTTTGATTTGCCGCTTATTAATAACTTCGGCTAATTTAAATCCGCATTCGGATTTGAGATTGAAATAATCCTTATTGAACGGCAGCGCTCCCCCGTGAAACTCTTTAATTCCATTAAGGTACGATTCGAGATAAGCCCCCATTCCGTCTGCATCAACAATCGTTTTGCTTCTCGGAACCGATTCTTCAATCATTAAATTCTTCAAATCGGATTCTATTCCTTTTCCGTCTGACAAAGGTTTGTCTATCTTTATATTAACTTCTAAACCGTTCCATAATCCGACTATAAATTTATCGCGTCCTTTCATTGCCAGATCGGCCGATATTCGTTTGTCTCCACCCGTGACAAAATCATTCGTGAATATATCTGATATTGCATCATAATCACAAAGTGCGGATGGATCATCGTCATACTCGAAATTTCCGTAATACAGCCTTTGTACAGTTACCTTGTCGGCTTTTAAGAGATTTTCGATATATGATTTGTCTGTATATGGATTATCTATCGGAAGCGATTTAATGAATTTTCTGTCATTTCTTAGTGTGTCATTCTTATAAGGTAATATAAAATCGGAATAAATCCAATTGCGTTTCGGATTGCAAGTGTAAAGAGCTTTGGGAATTGTGTGCCACTGCGAGCCATCGGGATTTTTTCCTCTTAAAACCGAAAAACGACCTTTTAATACCGAAATAGCCTTTGCACTCACTTGCTGTGCTTCGTCAATGAATAAATCTGTTATTGCATAAGAGCCGAAGCGGTCAAATTCAGGGTCTGACGGAATATATTTTAATTCCCTAAAAAAAATAATACTTCCATTTGCACATATTGCCGTTAAAGTTTGCGCGTTATAATGAAAAAAATGCAAAGCATTCATGTCTTTTAATACTTCAAAAAAAGTGATTATCGTTGTGTCTTTTAATTTGGTCAATTCTTCACGTCCTATTAATCCTACGCTTCCAGCCATTGACATTCTTCGCGAAATTTGCCATATGCAACCGAGATAGCTTTTTCCACCACGAGCGCCGCCGCCGTAAAGGACTTCGTTTACCTCTGTGTTTTCTTTTCTCAAATACTGTAAAGCAGTTATTTGATTAGAAAACAAATGAACATCTCTTTCATTCCCTTCTTCCATTGTCAAGTATAAAATTTATTGCGGTCGGAAATGATATTTCCGTTTTCGTAGGCGCGTCCCACCCTTCCATTTTAGCTATTTGCTGAATAGCCTTTGTTCTGTCACCGTCGCTTGGATATTCAAGTTGCCAGCTTACCGCTTTTTCAACTCCATTAATTAACGCCGTTTCTGTAGGTACTTTTCTTGCGTTACCTTCGGCTATGTTCGACAAAATCTCAAGGCTTCGATTTCGGCTTAATATAACCTGTTTGACGACTTCTTTTGTTTGTTCGGCTAATATATCATCTCTTATCTTTTCTTGCTTTTGTATGCGTTCTAAATTGTATCTATTAGCTTCTTCCAACCACCTTTCGACAGTCCTTTGAGATTTCCCGCATTTTTCCGCAAAATACGACAAAACATCCGACATTTTCTTGTCGTCATTTGAGTAGATATAATCGGCTATTTCAATTACTTGCTTTAAATGTGTAGCTTGCTTATCCGTCATTTCCTTTAAGTAATCGTTTCAACTCGTTCTTGTCGATATTTACGTTAAATTTTCCGTCTTTTTTCACCTTGTATTTTACAAGATTTCCCCTTTTGATGTCGGTACGCTTCAAAATTATAGGCTTTGTTCCGTCGGTTTCAACAATAATAGGTTCAGCATCTCCCAATACTTCGCTTATTTTTTCATGTCGTGCGTTTCCTGAAATTATCTTTTCGTCGGAAGATATGGTTATACTCTCAATCACGCCGACTTTACGGATTGATTTTTCAAGCAATTCCATTCCTTCGTCAGTGTGAAGATTGAAATTATTTTCGTCGTATGATATTTTAATTCGTTTGCTCATACCGTATAAATAAAAATTGTAAATCTTTATTAATTGTTTTTAAAATTTTATCCATAATATTTTTTAAAACAAAATGAGCCACCAACTACCTTTGGGCAGTCAATGGCTCTCGTTATAATGTTTATAACACCGGCTCTACTTTGGTCTCGAAGGACGCGAATCCGTTAAACGGAGACAGCAAAAGAACGCTTACATTTCCGGCAATAAAGTAAGATTGTACCCGTTGTATCCTCCGATACTTTAACAAGTATTCTTTTGCATACCGGACATCGTATATTCCGGTAATGCTGCAAAGTTAATAACTTTATTTTTGGCATCAAAATTTTTCCGCATTTAATTTGATGTTGTATGTCAAAAGATTATGTAAACAAATTAATTTCATTATTGAAATTCTCAATCTTCGAATGAAAATCGCCGGTGAATTTGTTAATCCGGCATTGCGCAATCTTGCAATACTTCTCCTGTATTTCAAAGCCGATGTAATTGCGTTTCGTTTTTATGGCTGCAATCGCAAGCGTTCCGCTTCCCATGAAGCAATCCAAGACGGTATCGTCTTTGTTTGTCGAATCTAATATGAATTTTTCGAATAATTCAACCGGTTTTTGTGTCGGATGTAATTTTTGACCGTTTGTTCTTTTTGCACCAGCCGCGAAGCCGGGTATTTTTATCGTATTTTCGTCGCCGATATTGATTTCTCCGCCTTTTGAGCAGAAGATAACAAACTCGTGCGAGTTCATATACTGATTGCCTCCCGAATCGCCTTTATACCATACAAGAAGATTTTTAATCGGTAAATATTCCGACAGGACGGGATATAAAAACGGGTAGGTTCTCCAATCCGTGCAAATATACGCCTTACCCGTATTTTTCAATACCCGATTGATTTCAAAAAACAGACCGCTGAAAAAAGGCTTCATAATTATCAGGTCGGAATATTCGCCCTTTTGACCGTTGTGCGTAACGCCCAAGAAAAAAGGCGGGTCGGTTATGACCGCGTCAACGGAGTTGTCGGGTAATTCTTTGATACCTTCGAGACAGTCTTTGTTATATATAACGTTTAATTCCATATCACGCATTTATTTTTTTT
>WRFY01000039.1 GCA_009783445.1 Candidatus Azobacteroides sp.
AGAGTCTTTTAATGAATTAGCAAACGCTAATTATGGAGTTCAACTTGTATATGATCAAACTTCTGATATTGGGAAGGTAGGGCAGACAGAACGATCTCATGATAGTAATGGCAATACAACAGGAGCTATTATTACAATAACACTTATCAACATCTTGATACCCTAACAATGAATTTTGTTAAGGCATTGCAATCAAAAAATATTGATACCGTATGCGTTTACAAGGACTATTGCATAGGATGTGGTAAATTTATTAAATATCAAGAAGATAGCATTACTTATTTTTGTTTTCATGATATTTCAACTTACATCTTTTGGCTTGATCAAGGAAAAACATTTGCCAGTAAAAAAGATAATTGTTTTGATTATTCAGCAATAGAGATAGATTCAACTTCTTTATGGAAGATATTTTTTACTTATGAAAATCAAATAAAGGAGGAAAAAGTTAAACCTTTCGAATACTTAGTTTAGAAAAATAAGAAAAAAGAAATACAGGGTATTTCTATAAACCACTCAAGGCATTTGCATTTTGAAATAAGTGTAAATAAAGATAGGATTACCACTATGAATTTTGACGAGTTTGATCTTGAAAATGAGCATAATGGTAGCGTAAATATCAATTATTCACACAATTGGAATCTAAAAGGTAAAAAAATTATAGATGAACTTGAAAGACTTGCATCATGCATAGAGGACGAAAAATTGTTTACTAAAAATAGACGATAAGTGTCAATAAAATTGAAATTAGTCATGCCGCATAAAATAATGTCTATAAGATATGCTATTGATATATATGCATAATATAAGAACAGAATAAAAAATAGCTAAATTTTAAATTTTCTTATTCTGCCAGCGGCCTCTTTTGAAATAAATAAAGCTGAAAATACCGATGAAAAGGTAGTAAATTATTTCGGTCGTCCAGCAAACAAATAAAGGCGCTTTTAAGTAAATAGCTACAAACCACATCCAGATACAGTACAAAATCAAGGTTGTAATTTCGATGCCCAAAGCCGAACGAGTGTTGCCGGTGCCGGAGATCGATTGAAAAAATACGTTTCCAATGGCCAGAATAGGCAACAGCAACAAAATAACATACAGCGAAGAAATCGATTCGCGGATGAGTTCCGGATTGGAGGTGTAAATACTCAAAGCTCTTTCGGGAAATAATAGCAAGACAACGATAAAAACGGAAATGATCGAGAGGGATAAACGCGCAATTTTCCAGATCAATGAGATCACTTCCTTTTGTTTACCGGCGCCAATGGTATTGCTGACCAGCGTGCTGGCTGCAGCCGACAGGGCGTATACCGGAATCCCAATGATCATGTAAAAACTGCGGATGATATTGGAGATAGCCAAAGAAGTTTCGCCCATCCGTTCAATTACCAGAAAGAAAACGAACCAAGTGCTTAAGGACAGAAAATATTGGATCATCAGCGAAAAAGAAACGTTGAGAATCTGCTTTATCACACCTAAATGATTCCATACAATTCCGATGAAACCGTATTTTTTTAAATCGACGGCATAAAGCAGGTAAATGAAAAAGAAAATGAACGATACCGCTTCCGAAATGACGGAGGCTAAAGCCGCTCCTCCAATTCCCATAGCAGGAAATCCCCATTGGCCGAAAATCAATGCATAATCGAAAAAAACATTCGTCAGCGCCATCACAATTGCATTGAAAGTCAATACTTTGGTACGGGTAATTCCAACAAAAAACGCTCTGAACATTACGTTGACAGTGGAAAAAAACAATCCCCAAATGCGCCAGTCCAAGTAATCGAGCGAAGCTTGCAAAATATCTTTGGAAGACAGAATTTTTTGCAAGATGACAGCCGAAAAAGTTTTGGTAAACCAAAAAATGAACAAAGCCATTCCCCACAGGAAAATCGCTCCAAATACGGCTATTTCACCGATCTTATTCAGATTTTTCTCTCCATTTCTTCGACCGATTAATATTTGCGAACCGGAGCTGAATCCGAAAGCAATGGTGAAAATGGCAATGTAATAAATTCCGGCAATAGCAGAAGCGCCTAATTCGACCTCTCCCAAATGTCCCAGGAATGCAGTATCAATTACCTGAATCAGATTTTGCGCCAGTAAAGTCAGCAAAATCGGATAACTGATATTCCAAATTTGCGCGTAAGAATACGTTGTTTTCATCTCAATCCAGCATCATACCCATGTAGAGATTGGAAATATTTGGCACAGATGGATTTAAACATTTAATCATTCCTTTATTTTCGTTTGGAAAAACGATTTCGTCCAAGTGGTAATAATTCCGAATAGTCGTTAACAATTCGCTCCGGACGGCGTCATAGGTATAAAAAATTTCTTTCAGGACGATTCTACTTTCTTTCTTCAAAGTGAAAGCCATCCCTTCTTCACTTGCAAATGCAACGCCTTGTTCACTCAAAAAATCGCGAAAAATCAAAGCAAATTGCTGTTCGGTCTTTACAACAGTATTTTCTTTTTTTTCGATGAAACGGAGGTAAAGTGGATAAATGGAAGACGGAGAGCGAAGAATAGAGAACGAAGAAGAAAAAACAGACGGCTGCGAAGGAGAAGCGGAAGGAGAAGGGGAGCGCAGGGTTCGAAATCCGTATTTTGCATAAAAGCGCAACAACCACTCTTCTTGAGGAATCAAAATGACGTAATCGTATCCTTTCGTTTGCATCCTTTCGAAAGAAGCGCTTAGCAATTTTTCCATATAGCCTTTTTTCCGGTGATTGGGGTGCGTCATTACGCCCGAAAGGTATCCGCCATGGTGCATCCCATCGCCTGTTTTTATCTGGTAGGGAATGATATGCAGGAAAGCCGCCGGTTTTTCGTTTTCCAGAAAAACCAGCGCTTCCTCCTTTCGATAAATCTCATCAAAATAAAAGCGGATGAAACTTTCCGAATCGGCTGGGAAACATTGTTTCCACATTTCCTTTAAATCTTCCTGATAAACATCCTCGCCTTGGCAAATCATGAATCTTTTTTTCTTACCAAACCTTTTTCAAGCAAAATGGCCGGATGATACGATGTTTTTGCTTGCCGGAGCGGTTCTATTCCAAGGTCTTCTTCTCGGTTGATATACAAATAATCGGCGCAATTATGTTCGGCAAACTGTTGGTTTATCATGGTAAAACCACCGTCGATATCGTACAAGCTTTTTTCAGCATGTACCCCAAAAGTATCTTTGGTCAAGGCTTGCCCATACGAATAAGCCAGAATTTCCCCATTGATCCGCAAAGCCCCGCCAATTAACCCCAAAGGTTCGTAATATTCGAATGCCTTTTGGGTAGCGATTCTTTCTTCTATCAATGATTGCTCTGTGTAGCAGCCTCCGTGTTCTTTGCACCACCGGTCGTACAGTCTCATGCAGTCGGGAACAATATCCCTTGTAATCGGAAGATATTCCCATTGGTAAGTCCGCTTAAATTTGTGAATATGGTTTCGCTTCGCTTGGTATTTTTTGCCAGCCAGCGAAATGAGGTCGTCCGACAGGTAGATGTATTCAAACCAATCTCTTTCTGTCGTAAAGATAAACTGTCCGGGCATGCATTGTTCGATTAAATCGAACATTTTTTGCGTTATGGAATACAGACGGAACTCGACCCCTCTGTCCTCGGCATCCTGGAGCATTCGTTCGATTGCCTGTTGTAAATTTCCTTCTCCTAAGGGAAATAAATAACCCGGCAAGTCCTCGAGCGTTTGAAAACGAAAATACAAAAAGCCTTCTTCTACAACAAAAGTCGTATTATAAAGGTGTTTCCAGTTGAAAATATTGGAAAAAGAAAAATCACAATTTCTGAAAACGCTTTTATAGAAGAATGCTTGAATTGTTTCTCTGTCGTCGATTGTTACGGGAGAAAAATGCAGCATATATTATGGAATTTTATTAGTGGCAGAATCAGGGAAAACGATCGAGGGCTTGAATTGTTTGGCTTCCTCAAAATCCATCAAGGCGTAAGACATAATAATAACAATATCGCCCGGTTGAACTTTTCGGGCCGCAGCCCCGTTCAAACAAATCATTCCCGAACCCCGCGCGCCTTTAATTACATAAGTTTCGATCCGTTCCCCATTATTATTATTGACTATCTGAACCTTTTCGCCTTCGATTAAATTGGCCGCATCCATCAAATCTTCATCAATGGTAATGCTCCCCATATAATATAGATTGGCTTCCGTTACGGTAACTCTATGCAGCTTCGATTTAATAACCTGAATCATCATGGCTTTTGAAATTAAAAAATGAAAAATAAATTCATGCCCTTGCTTCTAAATAATCCTCTGCAAAGTTACATGAAATATCCTTCTTTTGCAAACTCCACACGAAATGAACGAAATTAATTCAGAAATCGAATATGTTTCGTTCGCCAAAAGCTCTGCTTATAAAGAACTAAGGCCTTTCTTTGACCAATTTTAGATTTTTTATGTAATAAACAATCACATTGTTCTGATCAAATCTTTTGTATGCAAATCCCCATTGCGTTTTGCTTTTTGGATCTTTATAAACATACAATAAACAATCCTCCTTTTTTCCCAATTCCTTATATGGCGATGGTCTATGGGTAAGCATCCCGCCCAGATTGGAGTTGAGCGCTTGTATCATCTGGTTTTTCTTTTTAAAAGCTCTCTCTTTAGAAGTTATACCTTCACTGATAAGATACTTAACATAATCGTCAATGAGCGCTTTTACATGGGATTTAAGCAATATCATGGATTGGGTATTAGTCTCATTATTGCTTCATCCAACAGTTTTGAAAATTCATCAAGAGTCATGCATTCCTTAGATTCCTCTTCAAAACTCATTTGTGGTTTGTAAGGAACAGATTCCTCACAAACCACATCTGGAATATCCGTTAGATATTCCAACTCTTGTTCTGTAATAAATATTTCGTTCATAAATTTTTTTACAATCTCCTCCTTTCTTTCAAATCCCCAGCGATTTGCGGACTTCCGCAATCTTTTCTATGGCGGCAACTTCGGCGGCGGCCAATTCTTCGCGGGAATTCACCTTGCTGTGTATTTCGATATAGAACTTGATTTTAGGTTCCGTTCCCGAAGGACGTATGGACACTTTAGTACCGTCTTCGGCAAAGTATTGCAATACATTGGAAGTGGTTGGCATATCCAGGGTGACTTGCTCGTTTTCGGCGATGTCCGTTCCGGTCAATTTAGCAAAATCCTTGATAAAAAACACTTTCGATCCAGCCAATTCTTTCTGTGGTTTTTCGCGGAAATTTTTCATCAGAGCTTCTATTTCTTCTGCGCCCGATTTTCCTTCTTTGACGATGGAAACGCCAACTTCTTTGGAATATCCGAATTCTACATAAATATCCTGAAGCAATTCATAAACAGTTCGGTTCTGGCTGGCAGCCCATGCCGCTATTTCTGCCAACAACATGCAAGCGGAAACGGCGTCTTTGTCCCGTACGAAATCTTCCGCCAGAAAACCGTAACTTTCTTCCCCGCCTCCAATGTAGGTTCGTTTGTTTTCGTTTTGATGCATGACATCGGCAATCCACTTGAATCCGGTGTAACAGTCAAACATTTTGACTCCATGTTTTTTCGCTATATTTTTGACTAATTCGGTCGAAACAATGGTTTTCACCACATATTCGTTGCCTTTCAATCGACCCAACTCTTTCCATCGGGTGATCAGATAATAGATAAAGATCGATAGAGTTTGATTTCCGTTCAACAAAACAAATTCTCCTTTTTCGTTGCGAACAGCCGCGCCCACTCTGTCGGCATCGGGATCGGAAGCCATCACTAAATCCGCGCCCGTTTCGATGGCTTTTTCGACCGCCATTTTCAAAGCGGCCGCTTCTTCCGGATTGGGCGAATGAACCGTCGGAAAATCTCCGCTCGTAACATCCTGTTCAGGAACGTGGATGATGTTTTCAAATCCAAGCGCTTTCAATGCTTTGGGGATCAACGTAATGCCAGTTCCGTGTATTGGAGTGTAAACAATCTGAATATCCTTGTGGCGTTGGATGGCTTCGCCGGAAAGCGAAATCGACAGCAAATCGCGAATGTATTCGTCGTCTATTTGATGATCCAGCATTTCGATCAAATCCGGATTGCCTTGGAAACAAATATCTTTCACAGAGGAGACTTTGTTTACTTCCGCAATGATATTTTTATCGTGAGGGGCGATTACTTGCGCGCCGTCGCTCCAGTAAGCCTTGTAACCGTTGTATTCTTTCGGATTATGGGAAGCCGTAATGCAAATTCCGCTCTGACAGCCTAATTTACGGATCGCGTAACTGATTTCAGGCGTTGGGCGCAAATCGGGAAATAAATAAACCTTGATTCCGTTGGCCGAAAATATATCGGCCGATTTTTCTGCAAACAAACGGCTGTTGTTTCGGCAATCATGGCCGATTACAACGCTGATTTGCGGGATTGCAGCGAATTCTTTTTTTAGATAATTGGCCAATCCTTGCGTAGCCGCTCCCACCGTATAAATATTCATTCGGTTTGAACCTACGCCCATTATTCCGCGCAAACCCCCTGTTCCGAATTCCAAGTCTTTGTAAAAAGCCTCGATCAGTTCAGTCGTATCTTCCATTTCCAGCAAATCTTTCACTTTTTTGCGTGTTTCCAAATCATAATCATCGCTCAACCAAGTATTTGCTTTACTCTTTACCTGTTTTAATAAAATTGAATCTTCCATATTGCAGTATTTTTATGTTTTATATATTAAGCGGGCGTGCGATTCAATCGGACTGTACCCTCGCTAAAAAATTTTAAAAGCCTTATTGAATATCGTCATCCAATTTTTTTTGTTCCAGCCAGTCGCCGGTTTGTTTCACAATTTCTCTTAGAAAATCTTCTCCCCATTTCGGACGATTCGGATATGCAGAATCTCCGTTTGTATTGGAGACAAATTGTCCGTTTCTTTCTTTTTTCACGCATCCATCCATGTATTTGACCAGCAAATATTCTCCCAATTGTTTCCATTCGTCCAACGCTTTTTGGGCGAGTTCAACGCTATAAGCAGTCAGGAACGTCGCGGTTGCTTCTTTGCCGGTTTCCAACCGTTTCATCGCCTCTTGTTCGATTTCAGCTTGTTTTTCCAAATAGCCATTTTCCAGAGTATCCTGAAGCGACTTTGCATCGCTCAGCATTTGGTCATAACGTGCATAGGCCATATTGGCTACCCAATTATGCACCCAAAAGGCGGATGTCCATGAAAAATGGGTGAAATCGCCGTTTCCAACGCGATAACAGTCCGGCGTTTCGATCATACACGCATACATCGGCGTATAGACCGTGAAACGGGAATCGTCTACGCCAAACCATAAAACGCCGCCGATTTCATCGGGCAAATTATTGCGCATTTGTCCTACAAATGTAAAAGCCGTTTGTTGAGTGGAAATTGGACGTTCAAACCCGTATTCTTTATCGTCTACTTTGAACGTTAACGGATGTAAACGGTAAGGCGAATGATAAGGCCCTGCTCCCCAATCGCGAGTGGGATCAAAAACGGTTCCTTCGTAATGATCGCGCATGGAATCCATCAAATCTTTTAATCCAATTAATCGATCGGGTTTGACATATAAAGGCATCGGATGAGTATCTTTTCCTAAAATGTAGGGAAGCCACTGCGGCGCTTGGCTGGTATATTGATTGTAGAAGCTCCAAACGCGGGCCTCGCAAAAACGCAATCCTCCCCAATCCAATGGATTATAGGTTTGAGCAAAACTAAAATCTTCATCTGCACCCGTATAGTAGCCCTGTTGTCTTGCAAATGAAATAACGTCTTTCGCATACAGGCAATTTTCAGGATCGTTCAACGAGAATTGATGAATTCGAGATTGATTGGCATGAGCAGAAATGCAATCGTCTGGAATATGAATGGCGACCCAAATCGCGCCTCTGTTTCCTGGCCCTTTGCCGATCATTTCCATTATCCAGACTTCATTTTTGTCGGCGATAGAAAACGATTCGCCTTCGCTGCAATACCCGTATTGATCGACTAAATCCGTCATGACACGGATGGCTTCGCGCGCCGTTTTGGAACGTTGAAGCGCAATATACATCAAACTTCCATAGTCTATGATACCGGTTGTATCGACCAATTCTTCACGACCGCCAAACGTGGTTTCTCCAATGCAAACTTGATATTCATTCATGTTGCCGATCACATTGTAGGTTTCAGCCGCTTGCGGAATTTGCCCCCGATATTTGTTCGTATCCCATTCATAAATGTCCAGCAGAGCGCCGGGAGCATATTGGACTGCTGCGTAGTGGTATAATTCGCCATAAAAGTCGTACGAATCGGCATTATAAGTAACAAAAGTCGAACCATCTACCGATGCTTTTTTTCCTACCAGGAAATTGGTGCAAGCAAAAGAATGAGTGAGGGCAAAAATCGAGAATAAAAAGGTAACAATTGTTTTGCTCATTTTTTTAGTTTTTCTTTATTCAAACAAAGGTACGAAATTTTTGGCTAAATGACAAAAATCTTCATTCGATCCATAAATTGGATACAAATTTCGTCGTATTTCCGGCTCCATCCGTCACATTCAGCTCCAAGTTTTGATTCCCCTTGCTTATCCGATCAAAATCGTAAACGTAATAAAGCAATTGTCTTTTAGCGTCGTATTCAAACAAGGCAAATCGGTTGTTGAGGGTTCCTTTATACGAAGCGATTCCGCTCAATTCGTCGGTAATCCGAAAAGCTATGCGCCGGTTGATTCCCCATTTAGCTTCGTTAAGAGGCGTAATAACCGGTGGAATGGTATCAATTTCGATGCAGAATGAACCCAGTTCCCGAATGCGGGTCTTGATTCTCCCCTTTTCATATTCTCCTCCCAACCAGACATTTTTATCTTTTCGAAGTTGAACTACTCCGTATTTGGATTTGTTGGGATACTGATCATTGGAAATATCCAGGGTTAAAGGACAATAGGAATGAAGCGGAAGCCATTCGCCAATGCGGTACAAGGGCGCATAGGGAGTACCTCCCGAAAGCGTATCTATTTGCAAATAAAGATTAGTATACAGATTGCCGCGTGGAAGGATCAAGTCGATTCCTTTTTGGTTGTATTCATTATCTTTGTTGAAGGGAAAAAACGCTTCATTGCGTTTGTAGGGAGGAATATCCATTTTCTTGCCCGTAATGTCGAACGACAGGGTAGCCGTATTCTGATAAATATCTTTCAGAATGTATTCCAGATGGTATGCTCTTTCTTCCTCTATGTCGATGATCCCGTTACTTAACGAGCGGTTGATGCCCAGTCGATTGCCCGGATCGGTAAATGATTTCATGTAAAAAGAGCGGTTTTCCGTCCATTCTTTCCAGTCGATGTAAGTGTTCAGGTAACGGGTATCTTCTATCGAAAATTGATCCATGATGGAGTGATAAACTTCTTTTCCATCTACTTTCAGAATGATTTCGTATATTCCATATAGATTGGAAGTCCCATCCATCCGGTCGTATGCTTTGATTCCGACGCCAATACTGCCCCAAGCCGAGATCGCTTGGGTTAATCGGATTTTTCCTGCCTTATTTTTTATCAGGGCTATCGGCAGATTTTGAATGCTTCCATTGACTACTCCCTTGCCGAACTGAGGGAAAAACATCAATCCCCTGATTTCGGGAGGGCGCGTATCTTGAATCCGATTTTTGAGATACGAAAGAGGATCCATGGCTTTGTCGTTTTCTGTATCGCGTATTTCAAAATGCAGGTGCGGTCCGCCGGAAGCGCCTGTATTTCCGCTCCACGCTATTCGTTCGCCTCTTTTCACCGGAAGGTCGTCGGGTAAAAACAGGATATCGATTGCAAACGATTCGTTTTGATACTGAGCATTGCGCACTTCTGTTTCGATGAAAGGCGCAAATTTGTCCAAATGGCCATAAACGGAAGTGGTTCCATCGGGGTGGGCAACATACAATGCATTTCCATAGCCCGTGGAACTAACGCTTACGCGCGAGACATAGCCGTCTTTTACCGCCACCACCGGAATACCGGCCACTCCCTGCGTTTTGATGTCGAGACCCGAATGAAAATGATTGTTCCGCAACTCTCCAAAATTGCCGCTAAGAAGCAGCGGAATATCCATTGGAGAAGCCATGCTTTGAGCTTGAACCGCTCTCGTAAAAAAAAGAAAAAACACTCCGCCCATCAGGACGGATACAATCCATAACCGCATTCTATTATTCTGTTAATTCGCCTTTTCCCTGACGAATGATTTTTATTTCATCGCCCGTACAATCTACAATGGTAGAAGGTTCTAATCCTCCGTAGCCCCCATCAATGACTGCATCGACTATAGAACCGTATTCTTCTTCGATCAATTCGGGATCTGTACCGTATTCCAAAATATCGTCCTGATTCCTTACGGAAGTACTCAACAAGGGATTGCCCAATTCCTCTATCAGCGTTCGAACAATCGCATTGTTGGGGACGCGGATGCCCACCTCTTTCCTGTTTTTATAAATCTTTGGAAGATTGTTGGTCGCATTCAGGATAAAGGTAAAAGGCCCTGGCAAATGTTTTTTCATGATCTTAAAAACAGTATTGTCGATCCGCGCATATTCGCTGATGTTGCTCAAGTCGCTGCAAACAATGGACAAATTTGTTTTTTGCGGATTGATCCCTTTAATCTTGCAAATTTTTTCTATCGCCCTTACATTCAATGCGTCGCATCCCATCGCATAGACAGTGTCCGTGGGATAAATCACAATGCCTCCCTCTTTGAGGATTGCAATGATTCGGTCTATTTCCCGTCGATTGGGATTTTTTTCGTAAATTTTTACTAACACAGGGCTATCGTTTATCTCTTGTTTGGGGGTAAAAGTACAAAAAAAATGAACCGGTTTCAAGAGAATCGGTAATAATTTTTTAGGATTTCAATATCCGTCCCTGCAAAAGGAAATAACCTTGCAGGGACAGATGAGCGGCTTTTAAAATGCTAAGACGAGCAGATGCATATATTTAGCATTCTCAGTGCTGCACCACAATTTGCCTCATTTCTGGTTTTTCGTTCACTCCGTCATAAATATGAAGGTAATAGATGCCGTTGGGCAAGTTGGCCACATTGAATTCTATCTTGCCCCCTGTGGCGGTTGCTTGACGCAACAGATTGCCCAGACCGTCGTAGAGGCGAATATCTACTAATTGTGAGGATAAAGGAAACCCGTCGCTGTCAAATAATTCTACCA
>WRFY01000040.1 GCA_009783445.1 Candidatus Azobacteroides sp.
CTTTCTGATTGTACAGGATTTTATACAGGCTGCCCGCCACATGGGCGTGGCAGTGGGGCCGGGGCGCGGTTCGGCTGCCGGTTCGGCGGTTGCTTATTGTCTGGGAATCACCGATATCGACCCTTTGCAGTATGATTTGCTGTTTGAGCGGTTTCTGAATCCCGACCGTATTTCCATGCCGGATATAGATATTGATTTTGATGATGATGGACGCGCGGAGGTGCTTCGTTGGGTGACGGAAAAATATGGAAAAGAGCGCGTCGCCCATATTGTGACTTATGGAACGATGGCCACTAAATCGTCGATCAAAGATGTAGGACGCGTGCAAGGTTTGCCTCTTTCCGAAACCGATCGTTTGACTAAATTGATTCCCGATCGTCTGATCGATAAAGCGACGGGCGATTCCATCAAAATCGACCTCAAAACCTGTATTGAACGAGTAAAGGAATTGCACGACGCTCGTTATTCGGACAACAAGAAACTTTCGGATACTTTGAAGTATGCCGAAATGTTGGAAGGAACGGTGCGTCAAACAGGCGTACATGCTTGCGGCGTGATTATTGGGGCTGACGATCTGACCAACTTTGTTCCTTTGGCCACAGCCAAAGAAAAGGGTACAGACGAAGACGTTTTGATTACCCAATACGAAGGGTCGGTGATCGAGTCGATCGGATTGATCAAAATGGATTTTCTGGGACTGAAAACTTTGTCGATCATCAAGGAAGCGCTTTCCAATATAAAAAAATCCAAAGGCGTGGAAATTGATATCGACCAGATTCCAATGGACGATGCGAAAACATACGAATTATATAGTAAAGGGCAAACAATCGGTACGTTTCAGTTTGAATCGGCTGGAATGCAGAAATACTTGCGGGATTTGAATCCTACCAAATTTGAAGACCTGATTGCGATGAACGCTTTGTACCGTCCGGGCCCTATGGCCTATATCCCAGATTTTATCGATCGGAAACAGGGACGTAAACCGATCAGTTACGATTTTCCGGAAATGGAGAACCGGTTGAAAGATACTTACGGCATTACGGTTTATCAGGAGCAGGTCATGCTTTTGAGCCGCGACTTGGCCGGATTTACGCGCGGACAATCCGACGAATTGCGGAAAGCGATGGGTAAGAAGCTCAAAGACAAGATGGAAGCTTTGCACGACAAATTCGTTCAAGGCGCTTTGGGAAGAGGCTTTGGGCCGGAGGAAAAATTAGAAAAAATCTGGAGCGACTGGGCGGAATTTGCCAAATATGCCTTTAATAAATCGCATGCTACCTGCTATTCATGGGTATCCTACCAAACGGCTTATCTGAAAGCACACTATCCGGCTGAATTTCTGGCGGCCAACTTGACCCGGAATCTCGACGATATTGGCGAAGTCACCAAATTCATGGATGAATGCCGCGCAATGGGAATTAAAGTAATGGGACCGGATGTGAACGAATCGGAATTGAATTTTACGGTCAATAAAGAGGGAAATATCCGCTTTGGATTGGGAGGAATCAAAGGAGTAGGACGGAGCGCTGTAGAAGCAATTGTGAAAGAAAGAGAACAAAAGGGCGCTTTCAAAAATGTTTTCGATTTTGTAGAAAGAGTCAATCTTACGGCTTGCAACCGAAGGAACTTGGAAGCCTTGAATCTGTCAGGCGCTTTCGATAATTTTTCGGACATCAGTAGAGAACACTTTTTTGTTGAAAATGCAAAAGGAGAAACTTTTATCGAAACGCTTATCCATTACGGAAATAAATACCAGCAAGATAAAAATTCGGCCATTCATTCGTTGTTTGGCGATTTCAATATCGAGATTACGAAACCCGATATTCCAAAAGCTGAATCATGGAGTAATATCGAACGTTTAAATAAAGAAAAAGATTTAGTCGGGATTTATCTGTCGTCTCATCCATTGGACGAACATTATATTACGTTGAATTATGTTTGCAATCTGGAATTGAAAGATTTTGAAGAGGCGAAAACCTCTCGCTTTAATCAAGAAGTAACGTTGGGAGGAATTGTAATGAATTACCGCGAAGGATTTACAAAAAACGATAAACCTTATGGCATTCTGAAATTGGAAGATTTTACAGGAAACGCCGAAATTCCTTTGTTCGGAAAAGATTTTATCGATTACGGCAAATACGGCCGTCCGAATATTTTTTTATTGATCAAAGGATTGTTTACAACGAATCCGTACAATCCTTCAAGGACTTATTTCAAAATCAATTCCATTCAACCTTTGAATGAAATGCACGAAAACATAGTAAAAAAAATAACCATTTCATTACCTTTGTATCAATTAGACGAACAGGTCATCGCCGACTTGTCTTCTTTGGTCAAAAATAATCCGGGCAACAGTTCCTTATTTTTTCAAATCGAAGATTCGGAAAGACAGTTGTCTGTTTCGTTAACTTCTGAAAACGGAAAATTTCATATTGGAAAAAACGTTATACAATATTTAGAGAAAAAAGAATTAGAATTCAAAATTAACTGAAGCGGCAATAGGGTGTGCAAAAGATCGGAAAGCATTTTCTATGAGCGCATGCATATTGGCGTGAAAAAAGAGTGATTACTATGGCATTGCAAATTACAGACGACGGTTTTGGCGAATTGCTGCATGGCGATAAACCATTAGTAGTGGATTTTTGGGCTGAATGGTGCGGCCCATGCAAAATGATTTCCCCAATTGTGGAAGAATTAGCTGACGAATACAAAGGGCGGGTAGTAGTCGGCAAAGTAAATGTTGATGAAAATGAAGATTTAGCTATCGAGTACAAAATTCACAGCATTCCAACCCTCCTTTTCTTTAAAGACGGCGAATTGGTCAACAAACATGTTGGCGCAGCATCCAAATCCATGTTGGAAGAGAAAATAAAAATGTTAATTTGATCCTTTGAAAAATTTGACTATTTAAAAAATGCAATGATTTCAAAATTATTGCATTTTTTAAATAGTCAAATTAACAAAACTTTCTCCGAGATGGTCGATGATATCTCCCGCGATGAGGCTTTGCTGTGAAAGCTTTTCCGCCGCCTTGTCGCCAGCCCGTCCATGAAGAAAAACGCCCAGAAGGGCTGCTTCCTCCGGCGCATACGACTGAGCCAATAAGCCGGTAAGAATGCCCGTTAGCACGTCGCCGCTTCCGGCAGTCGCCATGCCCGGATTTCCAGAAGAATTGAAATGCACGGTTCCATCGAGGAGGCAGACCGCTGTAAAAGCGCCTTTCAAGATCAGGATGGAGGAAAGTTCGGTTGCCAGCATTCGTGCTTTTTCTAAACGTTCGTAAGCCGAAGAAGATTTTCCGACCAAACGGTCAAATTCGCCGACATGAGGAGTCAAGATACTATTCTCAGGTATGAGTTTCATCCATTCGCGCCGTTGGCTGATAATATTGAGCGCATCGGCATCCAGTATTAGTGGCTTTTTGCTTTGACGGAGTATTTTTTCGAGGGCAAGTTGGGTGGAGAGCGAGGTTCCGATACCCGGTCCGATACCCACAGACGAAAACGATTCCGGTTCCACATCTGAGATGCAATCCTTTTCCTTGTCTATTTTAATCATAGCCTCGGGAACAGCCGTTTGGACAATTATTTCTCCGCAAGCTGGAAGATGGACGGTTACTAAGCCAGCGCCGATTTTTAAACAAGCTTTGGCCGCTAAAACGGCAGCGCCGATTTTCCCCCTGCTTCCGGCCGCCAATAAAGCGTGCCCAAAGTTATTTTTGTAGGCAAAACGGTTCCGTTGACGGATCATTGGACGGACGTCTTCTTTTTCTGTAAAGTAAAAAGGGGTTTGCAGTTGCCGGACGCCTTCCGGATGCAAACCAATATCTAATACAGTCCAATCGCCTAAGTAGGGAGCATTGTCCGGCAATAAAAACGCTAATTTAGGACTGTGGAATGTAAATGTTCGAAACGCTTTAATAATCGAAGACGGCATATTTTCGTCATTGTTTTCGCCTTGCAGTCCGGAAGGGATATCTATGGCATATACTTTTGCTCCCGATTGATTAATCAAACGAATGAGATCGGCGGCAAGTCCGGTTATCGGCTTATTCAACCCGGATCCCCATAAGCCATCGATGACAATATCGTTAACATTTATGTCAATAAATGGCAACTTTGTGCTTATCTCAAAAAAATGGGTGGGGATCAACGATAAAAGTTGTGTTTTATTTATTTTACATTCGATAGAAAGCTTATCTTTGCTGTCGAAAAGATAAACCTCAAGGAAATAGTTTCGGGCGGCCAAAAGCCGAGCAATCGCTAAAGCGTCGCCTCCATTATTTCCAGGCCCTGCAAAAACAAAGATTCGGCGATCAGGAGATACTTCATGGACAAACGCTTCAGTAAATTTTTGGGAAGCGCGTTCCATAAGAGAAAGAGAGTCTATTGGTTCGAAACAGCAGGTATACTGATCCAATTGGCGCATTTGGGAGGTAGTAAAAATTTTCATACAAAATCTTTTTTTACAAAGATAAAACTTATTATAAAAAAATAGCATATTATGAAACGTATTTTAGTAAGCATGTGTTGTATAGTAGGTGTGCTGCTGATCAGTACATCGTGTAAAAAAACAAAGGGAGCGGAAGACGCGAAAAGCCCTGTAAGTAATGCTGAACAGTTGGTTTATGTGGGAGATATTCCCTGCGCCGATTGCGAAGGAATTCATACCGTATTGGTTTTGAAGTTGAACAACGATTCAAAAGGCAATTATACCTATGAGCTTACTCAGGTATATAAAGGGAAACAACCTGAAAATAAATTTGTTGAGAAAGGAAATTACAATGTGGAAAAAGGCTTGAAAGATAAACCAGATGCTAAAGTCTATGTGTTGGCTTGGGATGATGCCAAAGCGCAGCGTCGTTACTTTGCAGAATACGACAATGATTCGAGCGCTGTGTATATGTTGGATATTGAAGGACTTCCCATAGAATCTTCGCTGAATTATAAATTGGAATTAGTAACTGAAAAATAATTATAATAAATTTATCCGATTTTGTCTTTGTGTTTAGTAAATTTTGTTTATTTTTGTCAACTAAAATGAAATAGTAGGATGGATTCGGTCCAATTGAGAGATAAGCAGTTTGAAATTTTTCTTCCGGAAAGTATCTTGCTGAAAGGAATTGACAATGTGGCTACGCAAATCAATAGGGACTTTAAAAACAAAGACCCCTTGTTTATTTGCATCCTCAATGGTGCATTTATGTTTGCTACCGAATTAATCAACCGTTTCCATTCGGAGTGTGAAATCGCATTTGTTCGTCTAAAATCGTACGAAGGACTTGAACGAAAAAAGACAATGAAAGAGATACACGGGTTGGTGGAAAATATTGAAAATCGACATGTCTTGATTATAGAAGATGTCATTGATACGGGGTATACTATGGAACATCTTCTAAATACTTTAAATAAAAAGCGCCCTGCAACAGTTAAAATTGCTACTTTGCTTTTTAAACCCAATGCGCTTGAACGTCCGATAAAACCGGATTATGTAGTGCAGGAAATTCCGAACGATTTTGTTGTAGGATTTGGTTTGGATTATGATGGTCGTGGAAGAAATTTAAGAAATATTTATAAAATCAAAAAGTTAGAAAATTAAACTTCTCTGTTGTTAAACACAAAGTAAATTGAAAAAAAAGAAATGTTGAATATTGTTATTTTTGGCGCTCCCGGTTCAGGAAAAGGAACTCAGAGCGCATTAATTAGTTCAAAATATGGTTTACATCATATTTCTACAGGCGAAATTTTACGCGGCGAGATAGAAAATCAAACGCCTTTGGGATTGATGGCTGAAGAATATATCAGCCAAGGTCATTTGGTACCCGATCAATTGATTATCGACATGTTCGCAAATATACTGGACAAAACGGCCAACAGTAAGGGATACGTCTTCGATGGTTTTCCACGAACGATTTCTCAAGCTCAAGCTTTAGATGCCATGCTGAGAGAGCGCCAAACGGACGTAACAGCTGTTTTGAGCTTAAGCGCAGATGAAAAAGAGCTAATCCAGCGTTTGTTGAAAAGAGGCGAATTGGCCGGTCGAAAAGACGATAATCTCGAAACAATTAAAAAGCGTTTAGACGTTTATAGCGAACAAACCGAACCGTTAAAGGAATATTACAAAAAGAAAGGTAAATTGTTCAAGATTAAAGACGGATCGATAGACGATATTTTTGAACGCATAGCTGAGGAGATCGACCGTCTTTTCTTTCAACACGGAAAATAATAGATGGCTGACTCCAATTTTGTAGATTATGTGAAAATCTATGCGCGTTCGGGAAAGGGGGGGAGAGGATCTACCCATTTCCGACGTGAAAAATATATTCCTTTTGGAGGTCCCGATGGAGGCGATGGCGGAAAGGGCGGCAATGTAATCTTGCGGGGCAATCGCAATTATTGGACTTTGCTCCATTTGAAATACGAGCGCCATATTCTTGCCGGTCATGGAGGCCATGGCTCTGGACGACTTAGTCAAGGAAAAGCGGGGGAAGACAAAATTGTGGAGGTTCCGGTAGGTACTGTAGTATTTGACGGCGACACAGGCGAATTCATTACTGACATCCATTCCGACGGACAAGAAGTAGTTTTGTTGAAGGGAGGAAGGGGCGGAAAAGGAAATAATTATTTCAAATCGGCTACCAATCAAGCTCCTAAATATGCGCAACCAGGCGAACCTTACGAAGAGCGGCGCATTATCCTTCAATTGAAACTGTTGGCAGACGTGGGTTTGGTGGGTTTCCCGAATGCGGGAAAATCAACATTGTTATCGATCGTTTCAGCAGCGAAACCGAAAATAGCCAATTATCCATTTACGACGCTCGAACCGAATTTAGGGATTGTGGAGGTGCGGGATGCGCATACGTTTGTAATGGCGGATATTCCGGGCATCATTGAAGGAGCCAGCGAAGGGAAAGGCTTGGGTTTGCGTTTTTTGCGTCATATCGAGAGAAATTCGCTCCTGCTGTTTTTGATCCCAGCCGATACGAACGACATTGCGGGAGAATATAAAATTCTTTTGAATGAATTGACGCAATACAACCCTGAGTTATTGGATAAACAACGCGTTTTGGCCATTTCTAAATCCGATTTATTGGACGATGAATTAGAGGAGGCTATTGCCAAAGAATTACCAAAGGATATCCCCACCATTTTTATTTCGGCTATCACACACAAAGGAATTACTGCTCTTAAAGACCTTCTGTGGCAAGAACTAAATAAGTTTCCTTTTTATGAGGTAGATAGCATTGTACACAAACAGATGGATATTCATTTGGCGGATGTAGACGACGATTTTGATTATTCGCTTCCGCAAGAAGAAATGGACGAAGAGGAGGAAAGAGAAGTTTGATTCTTGGAGTGTCGATAACGCCCATGACACAGATGAATGTAGATTTTGTTATTTGCTCATATGTTTCCTCTGCGTCATCGGCGTTCTATAATCACTCCGTTCAATTTGGAATTAGGCTTTTCCTGCCGAACCCAAAACAGAAACTAATTTGTGCTTATACAATTCTTTGAGGTTTTCACGGGCGGGTCCCAGATATTGGCGTGGATCAAACCATTCAGGATGCAAAGCCATTGTTTCACGAATAGCCGCCGTCATCGCCAAACGTCCATCGGAATCGATATTGATTTTGCAAACGGCCGATTTAGCGGCACGGCGCAATTCGTCTTCCGGAATGCCGATAGCGTCTTTCAGTTTGCCGCCATATTGATTGATGATCGCTACTTGATCTTGTGGAACAGACGATGCACCATGCAATACAATAGGGAAACCCGGAATCCGCTTTTCAACTTCGTCCAAAATATCAAAACGCAAAGGAGGAGGAATTAAAACGCCTTCTGCATTGCGTGTGCATTGTTCGGGTTTAAATTTATTGGCGCCATGAGAAGTCCCAATCGAGATAGCCAGTGAATCTACCCCCGTCTTGGCTACGAAATCTTCCACTTCTTCCGGTTGAGTATAAGTATGGTGTTCGGCAACCACTGCGTCTTCAATTCCAGCCAAAACGCCTAATTCGCCCTCTACGGTGACATCGTATTGATGAGCGTATTCGACCACTTTACGCGTGAGTTCTACATTTTCATCATACGGATGATGAGAGCCGTCGATCATCACGGAAGAAAAACCGTATTCGATGCAGCTTTTGCACAATTCAAAAGTATCGCCGTGATCCAAATGGAGAACGATAGGAATGTTTTTCCCTAACTCCTTCGCATATTCTACCGCGCCTTGAGCCAAATAACGCAAAATTGTCTGATTAGCATATTTACGAGCTCCGCTTGATACCTGCAGAATAACAGGAGAGTTATCTTCTACGCAAGCTTGAATAATTGCCTGCAATTGTTCCATGTTATTGAAATTGAAAGCAGGAATCGCATATTGACCGTCAATAGCCTTTTTGAAAAGTTCCCGACTGTTTACCAAACCTAATTCTTTGTAACTTACCATTTTGATTATCAATTTTATTGAGTTAATAAAAGTTTGCCTATTCGTTTACAAAGATAATCATTTAGTGATAAATAATCGTATCATTTGGACTTTTCCTCAAAAAAAAGAAGAAACGCTTTGTTATTAATAGAAATATTTTTACTTTTGCAACCCAAATTGTTTAGAAATAAATTAATAAATAAAAATATACAGCAATGAAAGAAGGGCTTCATCCGAAAAACTATCGTCCGGTTGTATTTAAGGACATGTCGAACGATGATACATTCATCACGCGTTCTACGATTAATGCAAGGGAAACCATTGAAATAGATGGTATTACATATCCATTGGTTAAAATTGAAATTTCCAATACATCTCACCCGTTCTATACCGGTAAACAAAAACTGGTAGACACCGCAGGACGTGTGGATAAATTTATGAGCCGTTATGGCAATAGGATTAAAAAGTGATGTTTTTGTACCTGTTAAATGAAAGGCCTGGCGCTTATACGTCAGGCCTTTTTCGTGAAATTGCGAAAATACTATCTTAGCTTATGCTTGTTAAAATAAGGCACAATTTTAACAATAAAAAACACACTCGATATCACAATCAGACCATCGCCGAAAAAATAAGCCATCGAGAAATTGCTATGCTCTGAAATGACGCCCCCCAAGGTTAAGCCCAAACCGATTCCAACATCCCAGCTGGTGAGATAGGTAGAAGTAGCGGTTGCCCGTTGATTATTGTGCGCCAAGTTCACAAACATTGTGTTAAATGCAGGGAACATACTGCCGAAGCCAATTCCAAGAAAAAGCGCTGTTCCGAAAAAAGTATACTTGCCAATAACAAAATTCCATGCCGCTAACCAAGCGCAGGACGATAGCAGAAAGAAACAAATGCCCACCAGAATCAAACCGCCTGTGATGACTTGCGTAATCCGTCCTTTATCTACTTGCCGTCCCGAAAACAACCGCGAAATGGCGGTACCGATAGCCAATAAGGTAAAAAACATTCCTATGCCTTCCGATATGCCGATCGACTGTCCATACATGGCGATATAGGTGGAAGTTATCCCATATGGAATGGAAAGTAAGAGCAATGCAATTCCCACCGGCAGCCCCTTTATCAAGATGAATCGGTCGAAAGAAAGAGGCTCTTTTTTGATTTGCGGCTTTACTGGTATCCGAATGCTGCATGCCATCAGAAATCCCAATACGCAGGAAGTGAGCGAACAGATAAAAATTACATCAAAGGAGTAATGGTCGTGCAGAAATAATCCGATCATTGGCCCGACCGCCATTGCAATATTGTTGGCCAAACCATAGTATCCCAGAGCTTCGCCCCGACGCGACGAAGGCGTAATGTCGATCACAATGGTATTGCCCGCTACCGACACCATCCCAAAAGAAAAGCCATGGAATATCCGCAAAAGAATAAATAAAAATAAAGTTCCAGCTACTAAATAACCAGCGAAAATAGTGGTAAAAACAAAATAGGCCAACAGATACAAAGGTTTTCGCGCAAAGGTATCCAAAAGAAAACCCGAAAATGGCCGGACAATCAATGCCGCAATCGTATAACAAGCCAAAATAAATCCAATGCCGCTCTTGGTTGTTTGAAAAATTTCTGTCAAATAAAACGGGAGTACAGGCAGCAACAAATAAAAACCAAAATACAGCAGAAAATTTGCAGATAAGATAAAACAATAGCCCACACTGACTAATTTTTCTTTCATTTTTTGGAAGATTTTACGCAAAGGTACAAATAATAAATTATAATGCTACTTTCGCATCTGTCTTGAAAAATACAAATGTACCATGAGTATTATAGGAGCATGATAAGGAATTAAAAATTCCTTATTTTGTTTTCCATCTGTGCGGCAAGTACAAAAAAGGCAGAACAAAATTTTTTGAGTTGATAAGAGGTTTTGACGAAGAAGTTTAGTATATGGAAAAGAAATAAATTAGACGCCTAATACAACCGATGCGTTTATATTTAATTTTCTGCAGATATTTCTTGCAACAGATAGAGTAGGTTCGCTTTTTCCAGACAAATATTCGCTTATACGCGATGGACTGACTTCCAGCAGCTCCGAAAGTTTGTTTTGATTGATTCCCATTTCATACATACGAAGTTTTATAATTTCCGGCAATTCAGGATTTTTTACTGGATATTGTGTTTCTTCATAATCGGCAACCAAATCAGAAAGCAGATCAAGTTCAATAAAATTTTTATCATCTGCTGGCGTATCATTTCCTACAACCTTTAACAACTCTTCTATTCTTTCGCATGCTGCATAATATTGTTTTTCATTCTTAATCATAGCATTATCACTTATATTATTGAACAATCTATTATTTTACCATACTCTTTATGCGTTCCAATAAAGCGTATGTATGCTTTCTTTGATGCAAAGATAACAATAGCAATCAGTCTGTAATCATTCCCTTTTATATTAAATACAAAACGGTTATTTCCTGCACTCTCAACGTTTCCGAATGTTTGTTTAATATCGGCAAAGCAATTCCATTCGCTTTCTCTCGCATGTTTGTACCAGTTTCTAAGCGGAATATCTGCATCTGGGTGTAATTCAGAATACTCTTGAATACGCTTGAATGTTACAATTCTCATACGGTTTTATTTTTGATACAAATATAGCGTGTCTTTTCTATATTTCAAGAAATATTTTCGACTTTTGTAAAACACCTTAAATCCGCAAATAAAAAGGCATAAAAAATCAAAGCGTTGTAAATAAATTATATACAACGCTTTGCAGTTTGAAAAAAATCACCTAATTTAGT
>WRFY01000041.1 GCA_009783445.1 Candidatus Azobacteroides sp.
TATTTACTGATAAGTTTTAATATTTATATTTATTCGATTGATTATCATTATTTTAAATTTATAAGTATACATTTATTTGAGACGCTTAGTATAGTTTATTTCTATCCCTTTTAAACAAATCCTCATACTATTGTCCCTTTTATTTCTTCGGGAAATGAATCCATCTTTTCCGCGTGTTTCAAAATAAACAACCAATAGTCTAAATTGCTTGTCAACCCCTCCGCTGTTTTTCCGAAACGCGACAATTCAATCTGGATGAAATTCAACTTTTCAGAAAAATTTTTTCCGTTTGTTTACTCATCAGGCAAACAGAATCGATGTATTCGCCCTCTTCGTCCGGATTCAACTGAAAATTCAAAACGCTAATGATATAAACAGTTTTCAATTCATAATTTCATTCTCCCTTTATCGATTGATTCTGAATGGGAAAACTCGAATAATATAAGGATCGATCTTTGTAATATACCTGCGCCATGTTTTGAATCTCCAATCTGTCTGGAGATTCATGTATCTTCCCCCTTGCAGCAAGTCTTTTTTCATCTGGTTTTTAGTTAAATGGGTAATTATTATTTGTCGTAAAACCGAACCAACCATTGGGTTTGATTTATTTGCAAAGATATAAATTTATTCCAAACTTACCACGAACTGAATTGTTTGTTTGATTACTTGCAATGAATTTTCAAACGCTATGATCAATATTTTTATTCGACCAAAGGAAGAACGATTTATTGGTTTCTTTTTTTTCAAAAATACTATTCATACCTTTACAGAAAAAACAGTTCGGCACATACGTTCGGCATTTAAACAAATTATTTTCAAAACATGAAAATTGTATTACCCTCCGCCTTTATTTCTCGTACTAAAATGCTTTTAGGAAACGAATGGGATGCCTTTATGCAGGCTCTCCAGGAAGAATCGCCTGTCAGCATCCGCATTAATCCAGTAAAAAAAGCTTCTTTATCCTTCGAATCAAGCGAAAAAGTATATTGGGCGTCGAATGCTTTTTACCTGAACGGACGTCCGTCGTTTACGCTCGATCCGCTTTTTCATGCCGGCTGTTATTACGTACAGGAAGCCTCCTCCATGTTTTTGGAACAAATCGTAGCAAAACAAATTTCGCAACCCGTAAAAGTTTTGGATTTATGCGCGGCTCCGGGAGGAAAATCCACGCACTTAGTCTCCATTTTACCGGAAGGAAGTCTATTAGTTTCCAATGAAGCGATACGTTCGCGTGCGTTTGTTTTGGCTGAAAATCTTGTGAAATGGGGAAATCCTCATGCGATCGTTACTAACAACGACCCTTCCGTTTTCGGTCAACTGGAGCATTTTTTCGATCTGATCGTGGCAGACGTTCCTTGTTCTGGCGAAGGTCTGTTTCGAAAAAACCCCGAAAGCATCCGGGAATGGTCGGTCGAACAAGTACGATTCTGCGCAGAAAGGCAAAAAAGAATCCTCGCAAATAGTTGGAAGGCTTTGAAGCCGGGCGGATTATTGATTTACAGCACTTGTACTTACAACAGGGAAGAAAACGAAGATAATATTGTATGGATTTGTCAGAATTTAGGAGCGGAACCGACAGAAGCCGTTCACCGTTTTTTTCCTCATCAAACGAAAGGAGAAGGTTTCTTTATTACGGCGGTGCGAAAAAAAGAGGATTCTGAAAAAAATAAAGAAAGTAGAAGAAATGGGAAAAAAAGAGATCATCATTTGCACCGGATTCCGCAGGAATTGAAAATGGGACTAACGGATCCCAACAGTTTTGTTATTTTTCCGGAAAGCAACGCTTTTATAGCTATTCCGTCGACGCATGAAGAGGATTATCTTTTTTTGAAAAACCGGTTAAAAATAGTTTCAGCCGGCATACCATTAGGCGAAACGAAAGGAAAAGATATGATTCCAGCTCATGCTCTTGCCATGTCTAATTTCCTTTCAAAACCGTCCTTTCCTATTTTGGAATTGAGCAAAGAAGCCAGTTTAAAATACCTCCGGAAAGAAGCCCTATCCGATATACCTGTCCATTTTCCGAAAGGATATGCCTTAGTCTCTTATCTACAGCAGCCTTTGGGTTTTATCAAAAATATCAATCACAGAGCCAACAATCTTTATCCGCAAGAATGGCGTATCCGAATGAATATACAAACGACAGAATGACCGTTTTATATCAATTCCAATCGTTCGATTTTATTTCCAATCGAAAACGCTTTCATCTCCGCTTCCAAGCTGTCAAAATCAGAGTGAGGAACAGAGTGCAGCAATTGTCCTTGACGAAACAAATAGATTTCGTCGCAAGTATCGCTTAGAGTCGAAAAAATATGGGAAGAAAGGATCACTGTTTTGTTCAATGCCTTTAATTTGTGGATAATTTCCGTAATCATAAGATTGCTTTGAATGTCAACGCCGTTGAACGGTTCGTCCAAAATGAAGCATTGGTTTCCCTGCAAAAGAATTGCTAATAGGGCCAGTTTTTTCTTCATACCGGTCGAGAATGTAGAAGCGTATTGATTCAAAGGCAAATCAAAAATGTTTTGCTGTTCGATGTTTTTAATTTTTCTATCCCGTGCATTAGCCAACAATTGGATGTATTCTTTAGCCGTTATTTTGGAGAAAAAATAAGGTTCAGTCGGTAAAAACCGAGATAGTTTTTCAATGGGTTCCAGTTGGAAAGAATTTTCCCGTCATAAGTTTCCAATCTGGCCATACAACGAAAAAGCGTGGTTTTGCCCGCCCCATTTTCTCCTACGATCCCTACTGTTTTTCCATCTTCAAAGCGCAAGCAAACATTTTGAAGCGCTTGCACTGTTCCGTATTGTTTGGATAATTGAACGGTTTCTATCATGGTAAAAGCGGTTGAAGTTGCTTGACCGATTGGTTGAAATAATAGGGTATCATAATGATAAGCAAAGGAGGAAAGCAGATGCAAAGCATTATCACAATACCCTCCAAAATGCCTGCTTCGTGAGGAAAAGCTGCATACTTTGATGAATATAAACAATACCAGAAAAGCATATCCCAAGAAAAAACAAAAAAATAGAATTCCTATATTTTCGATATAAAAAAGGCTTAAAATCAAAATAACGGGGAAGCTCAGCTTCAACGAATAGATCAACGCTGTCTTCATTTTGTAGTATAAAAACGGTGCAGGCGACCGGCTGAACTGCCATACATAGTAGGGATTTTCCGGCTTTACATAAAAACTACATGGCGCTACTAACGTAAGTATCAATGCAAAAACACCCAAATTGAAATTATCGACAACAACGGCAATTATGGTTAATCCATAAGCCAAGGCAAAGAGATAAAAGATATTCCGAAATCCAACCGTAAATTCAAAAGGATTTTTAGCAAACGGCGTTGGAATGACAAAGGAAAATCGGGAACGCCTGTTTACGGCAACGAAAAGAATCATAAGCAAGCCAGGAGAAATGCAACTAAAAAATAATGTTTATACAATAGAAATGCAATAAACGGAAAGGCGATCAGTATATTTTCCATGATGCGAATGACTTTGTATGTTTTGTCTTTGAAACAAATCTTGAGAAAATCGTTTCTACCCGCTTCTGCTAGATTGAGTGAGCAGTACAGAGGAAAGAGCGGATAAAGGTAGGGTGCAAAGGCAATTTGAAAAAAAAGTAAAATAGAAAATCCCACAAAAACAACGGACAGCAACAGATATGCAACGTAGGGATGAAGTCCATACGCTCTAAGCCAACGGTTAGTCATTTGATATTGTAATTGGAAATAGAGCTTTAGCATTTGTTCAATATCCATTTGATTTTCGGATTTTTTCGGATGGGATATCCGACGCTATTAAAGCAAAGAGTTGAAAATGAAAATTTTATGGTTTCCACTTCCAACTCTTCTCCTCTCCTTTCGCGTGAATTGTGCCGGGCTCGAACCGGCGACCTCTGCCCTGTCAAGGCAGCGCTCTGAACCGACTGAGCTAACAATTCATCCCCAACGGAAGGTAATTCATTTTATAAGCGATAAATAAATATCTTTATCGTCTTCCTTTTGATCAAAAATCAGTTTTTCTTCGCGCGCCAACCAGCCAATAGCGGCATAAATTTCTTTCTCACTTAATTTAGTCACTTTTTTCAGTTCTTTTATCGTTTTAGTCCCATTTTCATTTAAAACGGACCATACACGACCCGCATCATTACCAATTTTTTCGTTCATTTCAATAAATTTTTTAATTACACATTTTTATTTATGACCAGACTTGAAATGTAAGCATTTCCTTATAAAGGAGCGTTATTTTCCATTGGAATAAATTTCATCCCATTTCGTATATTCTTCATTTTGCCCCAAACTGTAATAGATGTTGCGCAAAGCATAAACAGCATCCGAATCTTTGGGATTCAGGTTGTAAGCTTTTTCAAAATAAGGGATCGCTTGCTTAAAATAATCGTTTACTTTTTCCATTTCTCGATTGTATGAATTGGTATCGTTAGCATTATTATCGGCAGCGCCTCTGGTTGTTATTCCCAAATTGTAGTACATCCGTCCCATGTGAGACAAAGCGTCGGCATAATCAGGATTGATTTCCAGCGCTTTTTTTATGTTTTCGATAGCCAGATCAATCTGGTTGCTGTTTTCATATACCAACCCCAAAACATCATACAGTTGAGGATCGTCTGGAGTTGCCTGAGTAGCCTTGTTCAAAAGAGAAATTGCTTCCTCTGTTTGGCCTTTATTGATTTCGACATTAATCAAATTCAACATAAAATAAGGTTCTTTCGGAAATTTCGCGACACCCTGTTCCAAAATTGTCGCAAAATTGTCGCTATCCTTATTCTGATGATATTCGCTCGCTAATTGTCTGTAAATTTCTTCTTCATTAAAACCCAAGTCTTTGATTTCGTTGTAAAGTTCGATAGCCGCATCGTGATTGGGAATTAAAGAAGCGGATAAAGCCGCAAAATAACGGTATTTAATTGCATTCGTATCGTTTGCCAATTTTTCAAATTTGCTTTCATCGCCTGCAAACATCGGCAGTTTAGCCATATCGCCATAGAACCTGAAATTTTCGTAGGCTTTTTGGAAATCTTTTTTATCGTAAAAATAGGCGCCTGCGTTGACATAATAGGGACGATTAACCATCAAAATAGATTTGATGTCTTTTCTGTATTTGAGTTTGACTTTCCCCTTTTCGTCGGGCAACTGATCCAACTCGTCTGCTTTGGCAAAATACGGATAAATGGCAATAAGAGCGGGATACATAACATCTTCATTGGGTGCAATGTTAACCACCTCTTTCAATCGTTCCGTATCAAATTGTTTGTTTTCGACTAAGCCGGCCACATACCATGCTTCTGCATCATTCGCTGTTTCCGGATTCTCCAATGCTTCCTTAATTGTTTTACGTGCTTCTTCAATATCTGGGCTCGAACTTTTGATTTCATTCTTTACCGCACTAACCGCTTTTTTCTGAGCAAAAGCGATTCCTACAAGCAAACATAACATTAATGTGAATACTGACTTTTTCATAACCTCTCTACTTATTATTATTAAATTTTATTTTTCGGCTGTAAAAATACAAAATTAATCGTCAACCTCTGGTATTTCCGGCTCATTTTCGGAGATATTTTTATCATCCAACCGTTTTTCCTCCGTATTTTCAATTTTTTCAATTTCTTTTTCAGACATGACCTTGCAAACGGATGCGATCTCATCGTTTCTTTTTCCAAGATTGATCAATTTCACGCCTTGCGTAGCCCGTCCAATGATATTCAAATCCGATACTTTCATACGGATGGTAATACCCGATTTGTTGATAATCATCAAATCGTTTTCATCGGTGACTGTTTTGATGCTCACCAACGGTCCTGTTTTTTCGGTGATATTCAACGTTTTCACGCCTTTGCCTCCTCGGTTGGTGATTCTGTAATCATCTATTTTGGAGCGTTTTCCGTATCCTTGTTCCGAAACCACCAAAATACTTTCTTTTTCCGTATCCTTGATGCAGATCATACCGACCACTTCATCATTTTCCGGATCCAGTGTCATGCCAATCACGCCGGTGGCCATACGTCCCATGCTCCGGACTTTCGATTCGTTGAAACGAATAGCGCGTCCGTTACGGTTCGCAATAATAATCTCATTTCGTCCATTGGTCATCCGTACGCCTATTACCTCGTCGTCTTCATTAATAGTGATTGCATTTACGCCGTTTTGACGGGGACGCGAATAGGCTTCCAGCAAGGTTTTTTTGATCACTCCCTTTTTGGTACAGAACACCAAATAGTGAGATTCTACAAAATCGCTGTCGCTCAATTGTTTGACTCGCACAAAAGCTTTGACTTTATCGTCTTGATCAATATTCAACAAATTCTGAATAGCGCGTCCTTTCGAGGTTTTTGTTCCTTCCGGAATTTGATATACTTTCAGCCAATAACATTTGCCTTTTTGGGTAAAAAACATCATGGTATCGTGCATTGTAGCCGGATAAATGTATTCTACGAAATCTTCTTCGCGGGTTTCAGAACCTTTGACGCCTATTCCACCCCTGTTTTGGGCTTTGAACTCAGCCAAAGGCGTTCGCTTGACATAGCCCATATAAGAAATTGTGATGATCATTTCGTCGTCGGAGTAATAATCTTCGGGCGACATATCTTCGGTAGCATAAACAATTTCAGTTTTCCTTGCGTCGCCGTATTTTTCTCTTATTTCAATCAGTTCATCTTTGATTACGCTCATTAAAAGATCCCTGTTGGACAATATTTCTTTTAAATAAGCAATTGTTTTTAATAATTCGTCGTATTCGGCGCGAAGTTTGTCCTGTTCTAGACCGGTCAACTGGCGCAAACGCATTTCCACAATGGCTCGCGCTTGTATCTCCGTCAAGCCGAATCGTTCCATCAAACGTTCCACCGCTTCATTCGGGTTTTGCGACGCACGAATAATAGCGATTACTTCGTCGATATGATCGCAAGCAATAATCAATCCTTCCACAATATGCGCCCGTTGTTCAGCCCTGTTCAGATCAAATCGGGTACGGCGCAACACGACGTCGACGCGATGATCCACAAAATGACGGATCAAGTCTTTCAAATTCAAGGTCACCGGCCGGCCTTTCACCAAAGCGATATTATTTACGTTGAAAGCCGTTTGCAGGGCGGTCAATTTATAAAGTTTATTCAAGATTACGCTCGAATTGAAATCTTTTTTCACATCAATTACGATGCGCATTCCCGATCGGTCGGATTCGTCATTGACATGCGATATTCCCTCCAGCCGCTTTTCATTGACCAAATCGGCGATATATTTAATCAATTCCGCTTTATTGACCATGTAGGGAATTTCGGTTATTACAATGGTTTCCTTATTATTATGTACTTCAATTTCGCTTTTACCTCTTAAAACGATCCGTCCCCTGCCGGTTTCGAAGGCGTCGCGTACGCCCTGGTATCCATAAATGGTTGCGCCAGTGGGAAAATCAGGAGCTTTTATGTACTGCATCAATCCATTCACATCTATTTCTCCTTGCGAATCGATATAAGCTACGACGCCGTTGATACATTCGGTAAGATTATGCGGCGGCATATTGGTCGCCATCCCGACCGCAATACCGGAAGCGCCGTTCATCAATAAATTAGGAATACGAGTCGGAAGTACCGCCGGTTCTTTCAAGGTATCGTCGAAATTCATAATGAAATCCACCGTATCCTTGTCGATGTCGCGCAGCATTTCCTCCGCCAATCGGCTTAACCGCGCTTCGGTATAACGCATTGCAGCGGGATCATCGCCGTCTACTGAACCGTAATTTCCTTGCCCGTCTACCAACGGGTAACGCAAAGACCAGTCCTGAGCCATCCGTACCATAGATAAATAGACGGAACTGTCGCCATGCGGGTGATATTTTCCTAATACTTCCCCTACAATTCTGGCGGATTTTTTGTACGGTTTATCCGAATGATTTCCCAATTCATTCATCCCGAATAATATTCTCCGATGGACAGGCTTAAAGCCATCCCTCACATCGGGTAAGGCACGCGAGACTATGACAGACATTGAATAATCAATGTATGCCGATTTCATTTGTTCCTCAATATTTACTTGGATAATTCTATCCTGACTATCAATCATTTATATAATTATTAGTTTAATATAAGCGCGTAGCGCCAAAAAGCATGCTAAATTACTAAAAAATCTCCAATATGGAAAAGGAATCGACATAAAAATCGGCACATTCAAATATACGGTTCAATTCTTGTAGTGATATTCGTCATTTTCCAGTGCCCTATCGTTCTCGTCACGGATGGCCCCGCAAATGGTCAATGAAATCGCGCCAGTATATTGATATGTAATAAGTCAAAATTATCTACAATCGCTTTATCAAATATATATCTTAATATCTATAACAGAAGATATGAATAGGAAAATAACGCCATTGTCCGTTAATTATATAAACAGTGACCCTATATAAAAAACTATATATAAAGCCCAACTAATTAGTAAAGCCGAGATTGCAACAATAGCTATTTTATGATTGCTTGTCCAGGAACGATAAAAGAATAAACTAATAATAAAAGCAATCGTACAAACAAATGGAGCTAAATAAAAAGAATATACTGCAACAGCAAAAGGTTTTTCCGATGCATCTTCAACAGAAAAAACATATATGATTGTTAGCATTATCCATGCTCCTAAAGTAAGTAAAGTTATTTTAATTGGATTCATAAGCTGTTCTAAATTAGTCTGAAACAATCTTCCCATCTTCAATTTCTTCTTTGTTTTTAGGAAAATTCTGTATTTGAGAGATAAAGCCTCCATTGAAGAGAAAACTACTTAAAAATAGCTTATTTTCTAACACCTAAAGCGCCTCCTGTGAGTCCACTAACAGCTCCTGTTACAGCTCCATTTACGGCTTTATCCCCAAAATTATCAGTTTTAGCAGAATTCAGAAAATTGATTGTCATGCTGAAATGCAAATTTACCTCTAACTATTTCTTTCTACTGCTTTTATATTCTCCTCTTGTATATACTCCAATCCACTTATCCATATCTGCAAATTTGTATATCAAAAATATGAATAGAAAAAAAAAACCCATTACAATCATATTGATTTTAGATCTTCTAATATCTAAGTAATTGTCTTCAACATATATTATAGAAGGAAAAAGTTTATTATAGTATATCCTTTCTATATTTTTACCAGTTTCCTTAATATATGAACTATAAAACATATCTTTGGCATTATATAACTTACTATTTACTATATACGAATAATTAATAATATATCTTTCGCTTTGATTTACTGTATCTATTCGTATTGTATATTTGACATTATTTGGTTCTATGTATTCAAATATATTTCCAAAACCATTATATAAGGTAAATTGCCCAAAACCAATTAAAAAACCTCCTCCAAAAAAAAGGAAACCAACATAAAAAACAATTTTCATAAATGTATTCATTTTAAATTTCCTCTCTTTTTCAATTGATCTTCTGCAACTTTTATTGTCGTTTCACTTACCGTTCCTGCAGCAGCTTCTACTTTAATCATCGAATTTACAGTATTAGAACCTGCCGTACCCATTCCTTTGGTTAGACTGTTTACTGCTGTATTTACAGTTCCTTGAGATGCCCCTTGTGTAGTCAGAGTTGTAGCTGTTGTAGTAATATTGTTGGACATCGTTGATTGAAGCGCTTTTGTCGATGCTTCTGCAGTTTTTCCTATAATACCTAAAGCGCCTCCTGCAAATCCACTAACGGCACCACTAATTGCACCATCTGCTGCTTTATTTTTAAAGTTTCCAATAGAAACATTATTTAATGCTTCTGAAAAAGATTTATTATTATTTTTCATTTTATCAACCACTTGTCCAGTAACATCTCCCGCAACTCCACCAAAAGCTCCGCCCGCAGCGCCTGCTGCAACACCTACACCCATAACAACCAAGGCGCCACCCCCCGTCGCAACCGTAGCTGCAACCGCTATATCGACAGCAGCTCCGGTAATTGCACCCGCAACAGCGCCTTCAGCAGCTCCAGCCCACACATCGGTTCCGTTTTTATAAGCTTTATATGCTCCGGAAGCGCCTCCAACAATTGTGCCGACAATTGTTCCAACAAATCTCCCGTCTGTGTCTACATACCTCAGCGGATTATTCAAACACCGTTTACGTAATCGTCGTTATCCGTTCCGTTGTAAGGTACTTCAAAGTCGACATAACAGTCTTTAATCGCCTGTTGCGATTAAGCGTATTTGCCGGAAAATCCACACTGGCGACGTCCATATCAGAACCCGCAAGCTATTCATTCATGTCACAAATTTACTGATTTAGGAAGCTAAAGCTATAATAATAAATGCTTTACTGTAAATATTCAGTTAATTTGTGACATGACCCTTTTATATTAATTCTGAATTTGTATAAATGGATAGCTTACTTTTTACCTCACTACCTCTGACTTGACTTGTTCTTCAAACTTGTTAAACAAATCCTCATAAGAATTTTTTTTAAGAGAATCTTGTTGATCTTCATATAAGTACTTATATAAAATCAATAAATCACTTGGTAAAAATTCCGGTTCAAACTTAATTTCAGTTTTCTCCTTATTGTTTTTCTCTATAACAAATCGATATGAGTTTCCGTCATATATTCGAGGCCCTTTTGTATAAAGAAAAGCCGTATCTAATTGATAATTTAAAATTATTTTTGAGATTTTATCCTTAATACTATCCGGAATAATGATATTTGAATTACAATAATAAAAACCGTCATAACCATATAATACAGACTTCAAATTAAAGTTTTTATCCATTTCACTGAAACCTACTATTTGAAACTTCCATTCATTCACATTCAAATACCTGTATTCAATCACAGATATCCTGTCTATTGGTAGAGAATTTATAGTCTTTTGATTCTTACAAGAGGAAAAAAGAATGAAAATGAGCAAAACAAAAATTGTATTCTTTACTAAATTTCTGCTCTTTTTCATTTTCTTCTATTTTTTAATGAATAATTGCCAAAAACAATATCCTCAATATATCGCTTTTTCCCACCAAAATTCACAGGATCCGCCCCTTCGGGAATTCGTGAGATAAAACCATGTACTACCCCATCGGCAGTTATGACGTAAAAAGGAATATTAGGAGTTTGTTCCCTAAAATACTTATAATCCTCACCACTTGGCCCCATCCAAGCATGGTTAATTATCCCCTTTTCAGTTGTTTCAAGCGCAGGATGTGTATGAACAGTTCCTGAAAATGATAATTTTTTACCTGTTACAGCATCCTTAAATTTTCCGTCTTCAAAAGAATATCCATATTCTTTTACCTTAGAATCTTTAGTACCATTAGCCCAACTGGGAAGAACCAAAACCCCATTATTGTTTATCACCCCCATTTCTTCATTACCAGTTTTTTGAGTATTATTCCATATTCGAGCATATCCACTTGCTTCGTTTGAAAACATAATGCTGCCATCAACTCTATAGTCTTCTGTTACATTTCCATTTTTGTTTGTGACTTGATAAGTGGCCCCAACATAAGTTTGTCCTTTTTGTAAATCATCTTGTAATTTTATGTTCGGATTAAATTGATACGTTCCATCGTTATCTGTAAACCAATCTCTTCCATCCGGATCAATCCTGTTCATCGGATTATTCAAGCAGTACACATACGGACTGATGCTATAATACTTTTCTGCCAGCGGATCCATTGTCAGAAACCTTCCGCTCGCCGGATCGTAAT
>WRFY01000042.1 GCA_009783445.1 Candidatus Azobacteroides sp.
TGTCCACTACTCGCCAACCTGCGTCTTCTAACTTTTTGTCAATTATCAATCGAGCCTTTTCTTCAGGAGTCATAATTCAATTATGAATTAAAAATTATGAACTTCTGATAATGTATCATTATCAGAAGTTAACGGCAAAGGTACTGATTTTTATTCTATTTCAGTAAATGCTTTCGTTCATTCAACGCTTATCCTGCGGTTGTTGGAATGCAGATAGCATGGATGAAACGGATTCGCGCAAAAAAATTTCGTGATTATCTGCAAAATCCGCGTCATCAGCGTTCCGCTTGAAATTTTTATATCCGCCAGCGTTTTTTTAATTCAAAAATTTGTATTTTTGATTGCCGTAAAAAAGGGCTTATTCATGAAATTAAAATAATTATGCAATACGGATATTTCGACCACGCGCGCAAAGAGTACGTAATCACCCGACCCGATACGCCTAAGTCGTGGAGCAATTATTTGGGTGATACCCGTTATGGCGCTATTATCACGCAAAACGCTGGCGGATACAGTTTTTTCCGTTCCAGCGTACAAGGGCGGTTTTTACGATTGAGTTTTAATAAAATACCATTAGACCAGCCGGGACGCTACGTGTATTTGCACGACCGTGAAAACAGGGATTTTTGGTCTGCCTCGTGGCAACCTTCCGGTAAATCGTTGGATGTATACAAAAGCGAATGTCGCCACGGTTCGGCTTATACGGCGATTACTTCGGAATACGACCGGATCCAAACCGAATCGCTCTATTTTGTTCCCCTTGGAAGGGCATTTGAAGCGTGGCGTATCCGTGTGACAAACCGAGATATGCGTCCACGTTTGCTTCGAGCATTCACCTATGTGGAATTTGCTTCCAACTGGAATATGAACGACGATCAGAACAATCTGCAGTACACACAATACATTATCCAAACGGCCTATAAAAACGGGTTTGTGGAACATGTGAACAATCCGTATATGCCGGAAGATCTGGCGCATTTCCAAAACAAAGACCAATGTCGTTATTCGTTTATCGGCATAACAGGCTTGCCGGTTTCTGGATTTGATTCCGACCGCGACCGTTTCATTGGCACTTACCATACTTACGCCAATCCTGTTTCAGTGATGAACGGAGAATGCCAGAATACGATTACTCAAGGAGATAATGGCTGCGGCGTTTTGCAAGTAGATTTGGACTTGACGCCCGGAGAAACCAAAGAATTTACGGTCATACTGGGCATTGGAAAAGCGGAAGTAGAAGGCAAAACGGCCATGCAATGGGTAGACACTCCAGAAAAGGTACAAGCCGAATATCAGAAAGTAGTGGACTATTGGCACAGCCGGATCGAAGGCTTGACGGCCGAAACTCCCGATCCGGTTTTCAATAGCATGATTAACATGTGGAACCCTTTCAACAACCTGATTGCATACGCATGGTCGCGCGCGGCTTCTCTGATTTACAGCGGCGAGCGAGACGGAATGGGTTACCGCGATACCATTCAGGATATGTTGGGCGTAATTCACAATATTCCAGACGAAATAGAGGAACGTCTGGAATTGATGCTTTCCGGTCAAAATGCCAAGGGAGGCGCCATGCCAGTAGTCAAACCATTCGACCATCATCCGGGAAAAGAGCCTCCAACGCCTGAAAACGAATTCCGCTCCGACGATTGCTTGTGGCTGTTCAATACCGTTCCGGCTTATGTGAAGGAAACCGGTCTTTTGGATTACTACAATAAAATAGTACCTTATTCCGATAAAGGAGAAGGAACGGTATGGGAACATCTCCGGAAGGCGATTCAATTCAATCTCGACCGGAAGGGAAAAAACCAATTGCCTTGCGGTTTAAAAGCCGATTGGAACGATTGCTTAGTATTGGGCGAAAAAGGCGAAAGTGTTTTCGTGGCGATGCAGTTGCATTATGCTTTGCTGGTTTACAGTGATATTGGCCAGCGTTTGAATTTGCCGGAAGAAGTGAAATGGGCTGAAAACGAACGAAAACAATTGTCGGAAAAGATCGAAAAGACCGCATGGGATGGCGAATGGTATGTCCGTGCCATTCAAGAAAACGGATACGTGTTCGGGACAAACCAAGTAGAAGAAGGTAAAATCTGGCTGAACCCGCAATCTTGGGCAGTCATCAGTGGACAGGCTACCGGTGAAAAAGCGGAAACAATTATGAATGCAGTGGAAAAATATTTGGCAACCGATTACGGCTTGACGCTTTGCTATCCGCCTTACGAACATACCGACGCTTCGGTCATCAAAGCGCCGTTGTTTATCAAAGGAATGAAAGAAAATGCTTCGATATTCCAACATACGCAAGGATGGGGAGTGATGGCCGATTGCATCTTAGGTCGCGGAAACCGAGCCTATAAAAATTACCGCAATTTCCTTCCGGCTGCCTATAACGAACGGGCGGAAATTCGTCAAATTGAACCTTATGTATATGCGCAAACTACTTGTTCTGGTTACAATATGCGGGCGGGACAAAGCCGCTGTCCATGGTTGAGCGGGACTGCTTCGTGGGCATATCATGCGGCCGCGCAATACATTCTCGGCATCCGTCCCGATTACGACGGATTGAGGATCGACCCTTGCATTCCGCAATGGGAAGGTTTTACGGTCAATCGCCGTTTTCGAGGAAAAACCATCCACATTCGGGTAGAAAATCCCAACAGGGTGGAAAAAGGCATTCATTCCATTTCTTTGAATGGGGAACTCCTCGAAGGGAATCTCCTTCCTTTCGATCAAATGGTGGAAACCAACGAAGTGCGGGTTGTAATGGGGAAATGATGAATGATAAATGATGAATTCCTTTATCCCGAAAAGCAAGTTTCGGATTATTCAATATTTCCAATTGATCCATTTGTATTCTGCAGAATTCCAAACTAAAAAAACTAAATTCATAATTATTTATTTCATGCGAATTATTAGCGGAAAATATAAAAGCCGGCGGTTTGATGTTCCTAAAACATTTAAGGCGCATCCTACTACCGATTTTGCCAAGGAAAATCTTTTCAATGTAATTACGTATTGGATGGAGTGGGAAGAAACTACCGCGCTGGATTTATTTGCGGGAACGGGAAGCATCAGTTTTGAATTGCTTTCAAGAGATTGCAAAAAAGTGATTTGCGTAGAAAAAGACCCTCTTCATGCTGCTTTTATCAAAAAAGTAAAAGACGAACTCAAAGACGAGCGGTTGACCCTCATACGGGGAGACGCTTTCAAATTCATTGAATCTTGTCGTCAATCGTTCGATTTTATATTTGCAGATCCGCCGTATGCCTTGAAAACATTGCCGCTGATACCGGAAATGATCATTTCTCGGCATTTAATCAAGACAAACGGCGTTTTTGTAATGGAGCATCCCAAAGAATACGATTTTTCCGCTCTTCCGTATTTTTCCCAACAAAGAATCTATGGAGCGGTTCATTTCAGCATCTTTATTTTCACTGGCGAAATCACGCCCCAATGATGAGTTCTGCTATCTGAACGGCATTGAGTGCTGCTCCTTTTTTTATCTGATCGGCCACGCACCAGAAGGAAAGCCCGTTCGGATTAGCTATATCTTTTCGTATGCGGCCTACAAATACAGGGTCTTTCGTAGCGGCAAACAAAGGCATGGGATATTCTTTTGCTTCCGGATTATCCTGAACAACGATACCAGAGGCTTTCTGAAACGCTTCGCGCGCTTCTTCCACAGAAATGGGCCGTTCGGTTTCAATCCAAATGGCTTCGGAATGCGCCCGCAAAGCTGGAACTCTCACGCACATGGCGCTCACTTCCACATCGGAATGCATGATTTTCCGCGTTTCGTTGTGCATCTTCATTTCTTCTTTCGTATATCCATTGTCCGTAAAAACGTCTATCTGAGGAATGAGATTGTAAGCCAACTGATAAGCAAATTTGTTGACCGTAGGACTTTCTCCCTTGGCAATTTGTTTGTATTGATGGACCAATTCGTCCATAGCGGCTGCTCCAGCGCCCGAAGCGGATTGATAGGTTGCCACATGGATCCGTCGAATATGGGATAAATCTTCCAAAGGTTTTAAGGCGACTACCATCTGAATTGTAGAGCAATTGGGATTGGCAATAATTCCTTTCGGACGATGATTGGCATCTTCCGGATTGACTTCAGGAACTACCAGCGGGACGTCGTTGTCCATCCGAAATGCGCTGGAATTGTCGATCATGACAGCTCCATATTGCGTAACGGTTTCGGCAAACTCTCTCGATGTGCCTGCGCCTGCCGATGCAAAAGCAATTTTTACTCCTTTGAAATCGTCGTTATGCTTCAATTCTTTCACTGTAATTGGTTTCCCGCGAAACTTGTATACTGTACCTGCACTTCGCGATGAACCGAAAAGTAACAACTCGTCTATCGGAAAATTCCGTTCGTCCAACACTCGTAAAAATTCTTGACCGACTGCGCCGCTCACGCCAATAATTGCTGTTTTCATTTTTCTTCTTTTTTTTGAAAAATACTATAAATATTATTTGTATATTAAAAATAAATCTTACATTTGCCCCCGGATTATATTGATATAATAACCAAAACAAACGCAGGAACTCGAGCCTGCAAAATTAATAATTAATAACTAAAACAAATGGATTATGAAAAAAATTGTTGCCCTTTTTTTGATCTTGCAGTCAATGACTGCTTTTTCTCAATTTAGCGATAATTTTAGCGACGGATTGTTTCAGAACGGACCCAATTCCAACCGAGAAACAAATTGGACAGGCGATACCGCCGAATTTATTGTGAATGAATCCTTGCAATTGCAATTGAATTCAAGTGCGACCCACTCACCCTCTCAGTTAAGAACCCACTCGTATAATGCAGGAAGTACATCGTGGGAATTTTATGTAAGAATGGATTTTAATCCAACAGTCTCCAATTATGCCAAAGTCTATCTTGTCAGCGACGAAGAAGACTTAAACGGTGAACTCAATGGCCTTTTTGTTCGCATCGGATATACCAATAAAAATATTTGTCTGATGCGGTCGCAAAAAGGAAGTACCAACCAGACGCTTATTCAGGGAACTGCAAAGCGTTTGGATTATTCTTCCGTTGCGTTGAATATCAAAGCTACTTTGGATGCTAAAGGAACTTTCAATTTGTATTCCCAGCTGGAAGGCGAAAGTAGTTTTACGCTGGAAGGAACTTGCAACATCGAAAATGTTCCTGCAAGCTCTTGGTTTGGAATTGTCTGTACGTTTACTTCCAGCCGCAGCAAACTTTTTTTCTTCGACAATTTTGTTATCAAAGATTTGGATGGCGATGAACCCGTACCCAATCCCGAACCCGGTTACGATCTGCCCAAAGAAGGCGATATCCTTTTCAGCGAAGTCATGGCTAATCCGGGCGCCAACAATCCGGAATATGTAGAACTGTATAATTCGACGGATAAAACTTTCCGTCTGCAAGATTGTACCTTTTTTTACGGGACTACATCCTACAAATTGCCGGATAAAACCATCGCTCCGCGAAGTTATTTTGTCTTGTGCAAAACATCGGGCGTCTCTTGGTTTGCAGAAGGTATAAATGTATCGGGAGTCACTTCTTTTCCTACTTTAGCCAATACAGGCAAATTGCTGGTATTGGAAAATGCGCAAAAGGAACTGGTTTCGTGGTTTGAATATGCTGATGCAATGTATAACGACAACGCCAAAAAAGGAGGCGGATGGTCGTTGGAGTGCATTGATTTGAACAATCTGTCCAATATGGCCGACAACTGGTCGGCATCGATGGATTCGTCGGGTGGAACGCCGGGTAGAGCCAATTCGATTCAATCCAGCCATGCAGATACCGAACTTCCTTTGATTGTATCCTCTTCCTTATTAGACAATAATACGGTGGAGATTGCTTTTTCCAAACCCATGAACCGGAATACCCTGCTTAATGCCGATTTGTACTCCATTCTGGATGCGGCCTACACTGTTACAAATTTGGGAATCAATTATCCGCAAGCAAACTTGGTAGACGTCCAACTCAATCAATTTCCTCCAAAAGGCGAATTGACTGAATTGGTTGTATCGGGCTTGCAGGATTTGTCGGGAAATGATTTGGCAGGAACGAAATCGGTATTGATTGGAGATGCCTTCGAAGCACAGGAATCGGATATTGTGATCAACGAAATTCTGTTTAATCCGCCTACCGGAGGAGAAGAATACGTGGAATTGTACAATCGTTCGAATAAAATACTCGATTTGCGCTACTTAAGCATTACCAGCCGGAGACCCTCCGATGGATCCTTAAACAAAGCATATCCGTTGACTCAATTGCCTGTGTTCCTTTATCCGGGCGAATATGTGGTGGTTACCAAAAGCCAAGATTTAGTTTGCGGATTTTTCAACTGCCATGGCGAATCTTTGTTTATAGAACCCGAAACCATGCCAGCCTATGCCAATACAAGCGGGTGTGCCGTCATATTGAACAACATCACAAACGAGGTTGTGGATCAATTTTTTTACAACGAATCTATGCATTCGCCAGGCCTTGCAAGCAAAAAGGGAGCGGCTTTGGAAAAGATCGATATTAACATTCCAAGCAGCGAAGCAAGCAATTGGGCATCGGCTTCTACTCAAAGTGGTTACGGAACGCCCGGATATCAAAATTCGCAGTATGCGAGAACAACGGGAATAGATATTTCAAACGATTTTTCCATCCGCATCGAATACCCCAGCGTGAACAATGAAAATTACGGCATCCAATACCATTTGGACAAAGCAGGATACAATTGCCGTTTGTTTGTTTACGATCCGGTAGGACGGTTGGTGGATACAATTGCGAATAATGAACTGCTCGAGAGTCAAGGCGTTTTTTACTGGAATGGAAATGGGAAGAGCCACCGGAGATTAAGCGCAGGAATCTATATTATCTATATGGAAGTATTTGATACAATAGGAAATGTTCATGCGTTCAAAACGCCGATTGTAATGAAATAAAAAAACGAAGAAACTGTATTAAAAGCCGGCTCCTATCTTTTTGCTATTTGCAAAGAGGCATCAAACTGTTTTTTTGACACCGTTTGAAAAGCTTTTGATACAGTTTCTTTCTGTTTTTACATAAAAAAATAATTATATTCGAAGCTTAAAAACAACTGCTTAAGGGATTATTTTTCAAGAATTAGCGCAAAATATTGGATTATAGAGAATGGGGAAAAAGTATTTGTTTTTTATTTAACAGGTAGAAAAAAAGGGGATGAGAATTATTGGCTTCACGTCTTCAAGAACAGATAATTAAATGTTAAATTAAATATACAATTTTATGAGAAAGACTTTTTTTTGGATAGGGATATCCATTTTTTGTTTTCAATTTACAAATTGTAGTAAGTCATTTTACGAATATCCATTTCAAGACCCCTCTTTATCGGTAGAAAAGCGAACTGCAGATTTAGTTTCACGACTTTCTCAAGATGAAAAAATTGCCCAAATGATGAATAAAACGCCAGCCATTGAACGACTTGGAATTCCTCCTTACGATTGGTGGAACGAATGTTTGCACGGAGTAGCGCGAACCCATTACAAAGTGACAGTATATCCGCAAGCCATCGGAATGGCAGCCGGTTGGGATGTAGAAGCGATCAAACAGATGGGCGATTATACCGCCGAAGAAGGTCGCGCTATCTACAATACGACTCAAGCCAAACAAGATTACAATCGTTATAACGGATTGACTTACTGGACGCCTAACATCAATATTTTCAGAGATCCGCGTTGGGGACGCGGACAAGAAACGTATGGAGAAGATCCGTTTTTAACCGCTTCCCTCGGCAAATATTTTGTGGAAGGTTTGCAAGGAAACGATAAGACTTATTTGAAAGCCGCCGGATGCGCCAAACATTACGCAGTACACAGCGGGCCGGAAGGAGTACGTCATGAATTTAACGTATTTGTAAGCAACTATGATTTATGGGATACTTATTTGCCGGCTTTCAAACAATTAGCCGCTTCGAACGTAGCAGGGTTTATGTGCGCTTACAATGCTTTTGAAGGACAAGTTTGTTGCGGAAGCGATAAATTGATGGTTGATATCCTGCGCAACGAGTGGAAATTCAATGGTTATATCGTTTCTGACTGTGGAGCAATTGAGGATTTTTATAAACATCATAAAACGCATCCGGATGCAACTCACGCTTCCATCGATGCTGTATTTCACGGAACAGATTTAGAGTGCGGTCGCGAAGCTTATCTGGGTTTGAAGCAAGCTCTGGAGGAAGGTTTAATCACTGAAGAGCAGTTGGACGTCTCTTTAAAAAGATTATTTGCCATTCGTATCCGTCTGGGAATGTTTGATCCTCCCGAAAAAGTTCCTTTTTCCAAAATTGATTCCACAGCACTGGAAAGTCCGATGCATAAGGATTTGGCTTTGAAAATGACTCGCCAATCAATGGTTTTGTTGAAAAATGACGGCGCCCTTCCTATGAACAAAACGCTCTTAAAAAAAGTAGCCCTCATCGGGCCCAATATTAATAAGCCGGAAGTACAATTGGGAAATTACAATGGTTTTCCCTCGCGCATCATTACTCCGTTAGACGGAATCCGTGAAGAATTGGGAGACAACATCGAAATATATGCCGATACGGTAATCGGGTATTATGGCGAAACCCCAAAATCGTTCGATTCGACCCTCGCACAAGTTAAAGATGCTGATGTAATTATTTATGTCGGGGGTATTTCCCCACGCATCGAAGGCGAAGAAATGAATGTGAATGCTCCCGGATTCTTCAAAGGCGATCGCACTTCCATTCTGTTGCCAGCCGTTCAAACCAATCTGATAAAAGCTTTGAACAGTACGGGAAAACCGGTCGTATTTGTCCTGATGACGGGAAGCGCTATTGCCATGCCTTGGGAGTCGACCCATATTAATGCCATTTTAAATGCATGGTATGGAGGTGAATTCGCTGGAAAAGCCATAGCGGATGTCCTTTTTGGCAATTATAATCCATCGGGTCGTTTGCCAGTCACATTCTATGCCGATGATCAAGACTTGCCTGCTTTCGAAAATTACGATATGAGCAATCGAACTTATCGGTACTTCAAAGGGAAAACCTTATATCCTTTTGGTTACGGTTTAAGTTACACCCGTTTTTCATATAAATGGGACAAAGTTCCCAAAGCAAAATACAACGATCAAGAAAACATCGAATGTGCGGCAACCATTGAAAACATTGGAGATATCGATGGCGATGAAGTTGCTCAGGTTTATATCCAATACCCTCATGGCGCCAATTTACCTTTGAAAGAATTGCGCTTTTTCGAGAGGAAACATATTCCAGCAGGAAAAAGTGAGAAAATAAATATTTCCATTCCAATCGCACAATTAGCTAAATGGAGTGAAAGTTCCAAAGGCTTGGTCGTTCCCAAAGGTATTTACACAATCTATGCAGGAAGTCATGCAGAGAACGAAGCCATTCTTTCCACATTTGAAGTGAACTGATCCAATGGAATTTTTCACTCCAAAAGGCAGAAAAAAGTAGAGTAGCATTATAGAAAATATGCTGTTGTAAATTATTAGTTTACAGCATATTAAGTAAGCATGCTTTTTAGCAAGCCGCGTGAATTTGCATCTTCTCTTTGTAGTGTGCATGCAACGAGAAATGAGATGGTATTTTTTTCATTCAAACAGATTAATCGTATAATCCAAAAGTTCAGTTCCGCCTATTTTTCCGTGCCCCGGTATAACCTTTTTTACTTTTGGATATTTCTTCTTTACTTTTCTTACGGTCTCTGCCCACTCTTCGACATTTGCGTCTGCGAGATTACCTTTTCCTGCACCTACTTCTTTTATTAAACAGCCGCCAAACAGAATATCTTCCAGCGGAAAATATCCAATAATATTGTCGCAAGTATGACCTTCTCCCAAAAATTCAATATACACTTTCTCTTTGCCGACTTTCATTTCCATATACTTATCAAAACCATGTTGTGGTACAGGAAGACCCTTTTCTTTCGCTATCTGTATGGTTTTATTATAAGCGTAAGAAGGAATGCCTTGTTTGTGGAATTCATCTAAACCGCCTAAATTATCAATATGATAATGAGTTGGAATAATCGCTGTAATTTTACATTTCAACGATTGGGTTACCCAGTCAATCAGTTCGCCAGAAGTTTCGTTATCTATCGGCGTATCGAAAATAACGGCTTCATTGTTGCAAGCAACAATCATTCCATTGCACGAAACTTTTCCGAAATCTTTTACGTCAAGAAATGAAACGTGCTGATACACATGCTTCGAAATCTGATAAATCAACAATGTTTTTGACTTATACACTTCTTTTTCTGTTTTTGTCTCTTTAAATCCTAATAGGACGCTACTGAAAATCAATAAATACAAAAAATTCTTCATACTTTGCTGTTTTCCTTTAAAGTTGTTTATATCCCTTGAATAAATGCAAAAATACATATTTTTTCATTTGCCTTAGTCTCTTCGAATACAAACATAGGAACTCCTTAAGTGGTCGTCCATTGTATTATAAAGTAGATTGTGAAAAATCTAACTCATATACAATTAAACCGCTTTCACTCCTGCTAAAACCTCCCACGCAAATAACTTCTGGAATGTCAGAAGTCAAAAAAGTAACTGAAATTACCTCCAAATTAGGAATCTCAATGGTCTCTGATAGTTTTTTTGCTTCTTTTTTACACAGCATTTCTAACTTATTAAAACTGTCTGTTGTTTTACCACACTCAATAGAAATATCAGTGTGAGGATTTTCTTTTTTCATATTTTTCTTTTTTATTTGTTGTTATAAATCTTCTCCATTTGCTCTGTTATATTCGTTGTCATAGAACATTGTGACATAATATTCTCCATAATACTCGTCAATCTTAAACCAAACTGTCTTTTTTGAATATTTATCCAACATATATGAAAGCCCTGATATCATCATTTCTGTTTGCAATTCTTCTATTGGATTAGATAGTTGTTCCTCTGTGTATTTCGACAAGAGGACAGACTGAATTTCCTCCGCGAAGGCGAGAGTATCCAAGTCTGCTGGCAGTTGATAATAAACCGCATCGTATCGTTTCTTATTAACTGTCATTTCATAAGAAATATCTTCATTTTCAGATATTTCGTAGTTTGATAACATCGCTGGTATATATCTGCCATTATTCTGAAATTGGTGGCAGAGATTATTGAATCTTATTTTAATATCTACCTCGCTTATAGTATTGGCATCGCAAACCATAATTCGACTTACTTTATTGTTAGTTGTCGCAATATATATATTGACATTTGTTCCATTAAATTCGCCAACAAGGACATCTTTATTAAAAGAATCACTTGTAAATCCTTTAGCTTTTAATTTCTTTATCATTTCAGATTTGCTACCATCAACAGGAATGCCAAGAAATTGGGTTACATCTTTCTGCGCATACGATACTACTGATAATATGAGCAGAATAAAGACCATTACAATTTTTTTAAGATTTTTAGCCACCATTTTAATTACTGTTTTTTAATTTTCATCCACTCTTTACAGAATTTTCAACCATTCTCCTTTGTCTGATTTCACTCTCAAATGCGGTGCGCTGTCCGCGGGTGTCGCATAACGCTTAAATATAGCAACCTTCCCGCCCTATTTGGTTATTAAAGCTTTTATAGGAAATGCCATGTAATTCATTATTGGAGGTGTTTTACAAAGTATGCTGGTATAAAAATTTGACAATGAGAGAAAAAGAGCTATATTTGTTTTATGAAAATAAGGATAGAACTTTACTGCCCTCATTGCCAAAGT